>NZ_WJRS01000012.1:0-176215 GCF_028895205.1 Pseudomonas sp. ITEM 17296
TCTGGCCGTCAACACTGGCCGTGATGATGAAACATGCGTCATCCATGCCTGATAAAACCTGAGGTAATGCTACCCTCGCGGAAATACTCAGCATGGATACCCATCATGGAAATGAACTGGCACCAGGCTTTGCAAGAGAGCCTGAGCTGGCTGGCAATCGCCTCGTCCATCACCCTGGTCTGCTTCACCGCAGCGGCGACACTGGCAGTGCGTTTTACACGCTGGGGCAGCCAATTCTGGCAGCTCGCCGGGTCGTATTTCAGCTTCAGGCGCAGCTGGCGGCCGCTGTTGGTGTTTGCCCTGTTATTGGTGATGACGCTGTTCTCGGTGCGCCTGAACGTGCTGTTTTCGTTCTGGTACAACGGTTTCTACAGCGCCCTGCAAGGCCTGGATCAGAGCGCCTTCTGGTACCTGCTAGGCGTATTTGCGGTGCTCGCCACCATCCACGTGCTGCGCTCGCTGTTCACGTTCTACGTGACCCAGGCCTTCAGCATTCACTGGCGAGTCTGGCTCACCAAGCGCCTGACGCACGACTGGATGCACGGCGATGCTTACTACCGTGGCCAGTTCCTCGCCGAGCCCGTAGACAACCCCGACCAGCGTATCGAGCTGGACGTCAATGCTTTCGTCACCAACTCCGTGTCGCTTGCCCTCGGCGCAGTCAGTGCGCTGGTGTCGTTGGTGGCATTCACGGGCATCCTCTGGGGCTTGTCGGCACCGCTGGCAGTGGCGGGGGTCGAGATCCCGCGGGCGATGGTCTTTGCCGTGTACCTGTACGTGATCGTTGCCACTTGGATTGCCTTTCGCCTTGGCCGCCCGTTGATTCGTCTGAACTTCCTCAACGAGAAACTCACCGCTAACTTCCGTTACGCGCTGATGCGCCTGCGTGAAAATGCCGAGAACATCGCCTTCTATCAAGGTGCACAGGTAGAGCGGGGCACACTGTTGGGCCGCTTTGGCGCATTGATTGTCAACGCTTGGGCATTGGTCTTCCGAAACTTGAAGTTCAGCGGTTTCAACCTGGGTATCAGCCAGGTTGCCGTGGTGTTTCCCTTCATCCTTCAGGCGCCGCGTTTCTTCAGTGGCGCTATCAAGCTTGGCGACGTGATGCAGACCTCACAGGCCTTTGGCCAGGTGCAGGATTCGTTGTCGTTCTTCCGCGAATCCTACGACGCATTCGCCCAGTACCGCGCCACCCTCGATCGTTTGACGGGCTTTCTCGATGCCAATGAACAGGCCAGTTCGCTGCCGCGCGTCACTACCGAGCAACAGCCGCATGCCCTGGACATTGCCGGTTTGCAGGTACTGCGCCCCGATGGCCATCCCCTTATTGCCAACCTTGATCTGAGCCTGCGCGCTGGCCAGGCGCTGTTGATCAAAGGGCCTTCAGGGAGTGGTAAAACCACCTTGTTGCGTGCATTGGCTGGGCTCTGGCCTTACGCTGAGGGTGAGGTCAGGCGCCCCGTGGGGCACCAGGCGTTGTTCCTGTCTCAGCGCCCGTACCTGCCACTAGGCGACCTGCGCACCGTTATCGCCTACCCATCGGCCAGCGCACCCGAGCATGAAGTGCGCATGCAGCAAGCCCTGCGCCAGGTCAACCTGGCCCACCTTGCCGAACGCCTGGACGTCAGTTGCGACTGGTCGCACATCCTCTCGGTGGGTGAGCAACAGCGCTTGGCGTTTGCCCGGGTTCTGTTCAACCAGCCCCAAGTAGTGTTTCTCGACGAGTCCACCTCGGCCATGGACGAAGGGCTGGAGCATACGTTGTATGGGCTACTGCGCAGCGAGATGCCGCAGGCCCTGTTGGTGAGTGTTGGCCACCGCAGTACGTTGGCGGCGTTTCACACGCATCGGCTCGAGGTGGATGGGCATGGGGGCTGGTCGGTCATGGAGCAGCAACCGGCGCACGTTCCTGTTTAGCGGAGGGGTAGGAGGGAAATGACAGCGCAGCGTCAGGGTTGATGCTCGGTATCCTGCATCACGATCAACTCGGCCCCGTCGTTGCGCACATTTCCGACAGCCTTGCTCACCGGGAACCACTCGAACGCCTCGACCGGCAGGCACCGCTCTCGTGCCAGGCGCTCGGCTTCCTCGGCGGGTACGTCAGCGTCAATCCATATGCGCGCATCCGCCGGCTCAAGCACCAGAGGCCGGCGGTCATGGATGTCGACCATGCCCTCGTCACTGGCGGCGGTGATGATCACGAAGCCATCGCCTTCGTTAGGCGCCATCCCCGTGTGCACTTCGGCCAACGCGGCCATGAACATCGGTGCCTGGCTTTTCAGGCGGATGTAGTACGGCTGCTTGCGTTTGGCGTCATGCGGGTCGGCCACCCATTCGTACCAACCATCCGCCATCACCAACGCCCGCCCCTGCGGCCACAGGGCTTTGAAAAACTTGCCGGTGGTAACCGTTTCTACCCGGGCGTTGATCGGGGCGGGGCGTTTGCCGGTGGCCCAGAACGGTGCCCAGCCCCAGTGGCAGGGGTCGACGCGCAGCCCGTCCTCGGCACGGTGCAGGATCAGCACCCGGCTGCCGGGGGCGACGTTGTAGCGACCGATCGGCAGGTTGTCATAGCCGCTGATCACGTCCTGTTCGGCGTTCAGTTCACGCAGGTAATCGGCCAAGCCTTGAGACTGGGCGAAGCGTCCACACATGGCATGTACCCCCACTTGTCGAAATGTCCTACGCCGAAATTGACCTGATGCTCGGTAGATCGATACTGTATCTATATACAGTTAAATTCAAGGCCGTGCCATGACTTCCATCCTGGGTCCCATCACCTGCGGTAGCGGTGCTGTTTCGCGTTATCTGTTCCGCATCCCGGCTGGCTTTCCGTCGCCGGCGGCGGACCACATGGAGCAGCCCATCTCGCTCGATGAGTTGTTCAACCTGCGTGCCCCGCATATGTATCTGGTCAGGATAGACGGCGACAGCATGCAGGGCGCCGGGATCTTCGACGGCGACCTGGTGCTGGTCGACCGCTCCCTCGAAGCGCGGCATGGCCAGATCGTGATCGCAGCGGTCAATGGCGAACCGCTGTGCAAGCGGCTGCATAAGGTGGGTGGGCAGGTGGTGCTGCGCTCGGAGAACCCGCGTTACCCCCCACGTTACATCCTCGAAGGCGATGAGTTGACGATCTGGGGTGTAGTGACCTTCAGCGTGCGCAGCCACGATCCGAAATAGCGGCCGTTCAGCGCAGCAAGCCAACCCCAGTCAGGGTAATCCCAGCGAACACTGCGCCCAGCAGAAAGGTGGCCTGGAACCCGACCCCATCCCACATCAGCCCGGCCACCACGCTGGCGACCAGCAGCGCAACGCCGGTCAGCAGGTGGAACAGGCCGAACGCGGTACCGCGCAGGTTGGCCGGGGCGCTGTCGGCGATCAGCGCGGCAAAGACGCCTTGAGTGAAACCCAGGTGCAGCCCCCAGGCCACTACCCCCAGCGCCAGCCCGGCCCAGCCGGGCCACAACGCCAGCATCACGTCAGCCAGCAGCAGTAGCCCCAGCCCTGCCATCAATACACCACGGCGGCCAAGCCTGTCCGACAGCACTCCGGCGGGGTAGGCCGACAGCGAATAGGCCAAGGCCATTACCACCAGAACCGCCGGTGCCCATAACGCGGCCAGGCCCATGTCCTGGGCGCGCAGCAACAAAAAGGCCTCACTGAAGCGTGCCAAGGTAAACACCATGGCCAATGCGATCAGTCGCCAGTAGCCGGCGCCAAGCCGCCTCAGTTGGTGCAGGGCCAGTGGCGAACGTACCGGTCGCGACGTGGCCGTGGCCTCGGGCTCGTGCACGAACACCACAAGCGTGCCGACCGCCACAAGCGCAGGGATCACCGCCACCCAGAACACCGTCTGGAAATGACTGGCCGTGAGCCACATCAGCAAGATCGCCAGCAACGGCCCAACGAAGGCGCCGACAGTGTCCAGTGCCTGGCGCAGGCCGAAGGCGGCGCCGCGCAATTCGGGCGGCGTCACGTCGGCCACCAATGCATCCCGCGGCGCCCCGCGGATGCCCTTGCCGATACGGTCGACAAAGCGTGCCGCGATCAACCAGTCCAGGCCAGAGGCCAAGGGGAATACGGGTTTGGTCAGCGCGCCCAGGCCGTAGCCCACGACCGTGAGCAGCTTGCGCTTGCCCAGCCGGTCGCTCAGTGCGCCGGAAAACACCTTGGTGATCGATGCGGTCGCCTCGGCGATGCCTTCGATAAAGCCGACCGCGACCACCGAGGTGCCGAGCACGGTCACCATGTAAAGCGGCAGCAGGGCGTGGATCATCTCCGAGGAAATGTCCATGAACATCGACACGAAGCCCAGCGCCCAGACACTGCGCGGGATCTTTGGCAGGCCATTGGCGGCAATCGTATGGCCGGTTTTTTCGGTGGTGCGCATTGGCCGTCTCGCGGGGGTTGCTACGTTCAGAACTGTAGGAGCCAGCGCGCAGGATGCAAATCGGATGAATGGAGGAGGCGATAGCGTGCTTATAAGGTGTACTGTATAAATATACAGTTAACGTAAGCCTTCGAAATGAACCCACAGCCCGTTTACGCCCTGATCGACTGCAACAGTTTCTACGCCAGCTGCGAGCGCGTGTTCCGCCCCGATCTGCTGCGCACGCCCATCGTCGTGCTCAGCAACAACGATGGGTGCATCATCGCCCGCAGTGCCGAGGCCAAGCAGTGGGTGAAGATGGGCCAGCCGTATTACCAGGTGAAGGACCTGTTGCGCCGCCATGGCGTGGTGGCTTTTTCATCCAACTATGCGTTGTACGGTGACATGAGCCAGCGGGTGATGGCGGTAATCGAAGGCATGGTCCCGGCACTGGAGGTGTATTCCATCGACGAAGCCTTCGCCGACCTGACCGGCGTACCCGGAGACCTCGACTACCTGGGCCGCGGCATCCGCGAGCGGGTGCTCAAGCACACCGGCATCCCCGTCGGCGTCGGCATCGCGGGTACCAAGACCCTGGCCAAGCTGGCCAACCACGCGGCCAAACGCTGGGCCGTTCACAGCGGTGGGGTGGTCGACCTGCGCATCGCGTCGCAGTGTGAGTGGGTGTTGAAGAAGTGCGACGTGTCCGAGGTCTGGGGCATCGGCAAACGCCTCACCGCGCACCTGCAGGGCATGGGAATCCGCTCCGCCTGGGACTTGTCACGCGCCGATCCAGGCCTGCTGCGCAAGACCTTCAGCGTGGTGGTGGAAAAGACCGCCCGCGAATTGGCGGGCACGCCGTGCCTGCAACTGCAGGACATCGACCCGCCACGCCAGGAAATCTGTTGCAGCCGCATGTTCGGCAAGCGCCTGACCGAGCTGGCACCCATCAAGGAAGCCGTGGCCACCTACGTGATGCGCGCCTCGGAGAAGTTGCGTAGCCAGCGCTCCCTGGCGAGCAAGATGCGCGTCAGCATCCGTACCGGTATGTTCAACCCGGACGAGGCCAAGTACGCCAACGGCGTGGTGGTGCAGTTGCCGTATCCGACAGATGACGTGCGGCTGCTCACACGCATGGCCCTGGAGGCGGTGGGGCGTATCTATCGGCAGGGCTTTCGCTACAGCAAGGCAGAAGTGTTGTTGCTGGAGCTGTGCCAGCGTGGGCAATTCACCGGCGACTTGTTTGCCCCGTCGCAGACGGTGCATGCGGAGCGGGTAATGGGTGTGATCGACGGTGTCAACGCACGTTGGGGTAGGGGCACGCTGCGCAGTGCAGCGGTACCGGCGGCAGCGGAATGGGCAATGCGGCGCGAGTTGATGAGCGCAGGCTTCACGACGCAGATGGCCGGGTTATGGCGGGTTAATCGCTGAGTCTGAGGAGGGCTGCATTGCAGCCCATCGTCGGAAACCCAGCTGAGTCCAGCCCGATTTACCGATCCTGCAGAACCTCGCGGAACACGTCTGGGCGAGAAGCTGCGATATGTAACAATGAACGAGCTGCACCAGAAGGGGTGCGGCGGCCTTGTTCCCACTCTTGGAGGGTACGCACCGAAACGCCTAGCAGCTCTGCGAATTTGAGCTGTGAAAGCCCCGTTCTGCTTCGGGCTTCGGCTGCCTCGGTCACCTCCACCTGGTGCACAGCGCCGTAGCGGCCCGCCTTCACATCCCGGATGGACTCCAGTAATTCTTCACCGATATTGCGAGTGGAATCGCGCAACATCAGGTCTTTTTCAGTCAGGGGCATGGGTGAGCTCCTTTGCAATCTTGCGCAGTACGTGCGCGGGGATATTCTCGGTGGCGCTTTTACAGTAAATCAGCAGTGCAACCAACGTACCGTTGGTGAGCTGGGCTGTGTAGATCACCCGGACCGCTCCTCGTTTGCCTTTGCCGTCCAAGCACCAGCGTACCTTGCGGCATCCCCCTGAGCCGGGAATAACCGTTCCGGCATCAGGGTCATTCGCAAGGTAGGACATGAATGCCCCGTGCTCTTCTATGGACCAATAATCGGGCCATTGTCTTGAAAAAAGTGGGGCTTCAATGATTGTTAGCATACTGTATCCCTACGTCCTTGACGTAGGAATTTTGCTAGAGTTGGGCTAGATGACGAAGCGCAAGGTTGTATCAGGTGGTTGCTAATGAAGCAGTCCAGGCACTATCAAATACTCAATCGCACCGCCAAAGCCGCCAATGTCACCAGCAACACCGGCACCGTCAGCAACACCCCGACCTTGAAGTAATACCCCCAGCCGATGCTGACCCCTTTGCGCGCCAGCACATGCAGCCACAGCAGCGTGGCCAGGCTGCCAATCGGGGTGATCTTCGGCCCCAGGTCACAGCCAATCACGTTGGCGTAGATCATCGCTTCGCGCACCACGCCTTGCGCCTCGCTGGCATGGATCGACAGCGCACCGATCAGCACGCTGGGCAGGTTGTTCATCACCGACGACAACAGCGCGGCAATCAGCCCGGTACCGAGCGAAGCCGCCCACACCCCATGGCCGGCCAGCCAGTTCAGCACGCTGCCCAGCGAGTCGGTCAGGCCGGCATTGCGCAACCCGTAGACCACCAGGTACATCCCCAGCGAAAACACCACGATCTGCCACGGGGCTTCGCGCAGCACGCGGCGTGTGGAAATAACGTGACCACGGGCAGCGACGGCGAACAGTACGGCCGCACAGGCTGCGGCCACGGCACTGACCGGGATACCCAACGGCTCGAGCACGAACAGGCTGGCCAGCAGCGCCAGCAGCACCACCCAACCGACACGAAACGTTGCGCGATCGCGGATGGCCATGGCTGGCAGCTTGAGCTCATCGGTGGCATAGCGCAGCGGGATGTCGCGGCCAAAGTACACCCTCAGCACCAACAAGGTGGCTGCCACGGCCACCAGGTTCACCGGCACCATGACCGAGGCATAGGCGTTGAAACCCAGGCCGAAGTAGTCCGCCGAGACAATGTTCACCAGGTTCGACACCACCAGTGGCAGGCTCGCAGTGTCGGCGATAAAGCCCGCACCCATGACGAAGGCCAGGGTGGCGGCGGGCGAGAAGCGCAGCGCCAGCAGCATCGACATGACGATGGGTGTAAGGATCAACGCCGCGCCGTCATTGGCGAACAGCGCCGACACAGCGGCGCCCAGCAGCACCATGAAGGCGAACAGGCGGCGCCCGTCACCTCCCGCCCACCGCGCCACGTGCAGCGCCGCCCATTCGAAGAAGCCAGCTTCGTCCAGCAGCAGGCTGATGATGATGAGGGCGATGAACGTCGCCGTGGCGTTCCAGATGATGGCCCAGACCGTGGGGATGTCGTGCAGCGACACCACCCCGCACACCAGCGCGAGCACGGCGCCCAAGGTGGCGCTCCAGCCGACGCCCAGGCCTTTGGGCTGCCAGATGACCAGGGTCAGGGTGAACAGGAAAATCAACGCGGCTGGGAGCATGAACACAAGGTCTCGAAGGGCCAAAGAAGCCGCCACAGAGTAGGGCAAGCACGGGCGTTTCAGCAAAGTTCCGTTACAAACATGTAAGTTTCGTAAATAAGATTTAAACTCATTTGAGAATCACTATATTTACCACCCCTGTTGGCCTCCACTTTGTAGTTGCGAGGCCGGTGGGCGAGGGCTCGCCGGCTTCCTGGCAGGGATGTGCCTTTTCGCTCATGAATCGCAGGAGATGTACCGATGCAATCCAGACCTTCACCCAACAGCCTGGCCCTGGCGTTCGTTGCGTTGGCCTCGCCGGCCATGGTCGCGACTGCCGCCCAGGCTGAAGAGCAACGCGCCGGTGAAGTGCTGGAGGTGCCTGCTGCGCAAAGCGCGCTGGTCATTCAGGACACCCTGGTCACCGCCGAGCGCGAAGCGCGGCAGGCGCTGGGTTCGTCGATCATCACCGAAGAGGACATCAAGCGTCATCCCCCGGCCAATGACCTGTCCGAACTGATCCGCCGCGAACCGGGGGTCAACCTGACCGGCAACAGTGCCAGCGGTGCGCGCGGCAACAACCGGCAGATCGACCTGCGTGGCATGGGGCCGGAAAACACCTTGATCCTTATCGACGGCAAGCCTTCGAGCGCTCGCAATGCGGTGCGCTATGGCTGGAACGGCGACCGCGATACCCGTGGCGAAACCAACTGGGTGCCGGCCGAAGCGGTCGAGCGCATCGAGATCCTGCGCGGCCCGGCGGCGGCGCGTTACGGCTCTGGCGCCATGGGCGGGGTGGTCAACATCATCACCAAGCGCCCGACCGATGAGCTCAAAGGCAGCGTCAGCCTGTACACGCAGATGCCCGAAGACAGCGCCGAGGGGGCCAGCCGCCGTACCAACTTCAACCTGGGGGGCGGCCTCACCGAAAACTTGGGTTTCCGCCTGTACGGTGGCCTGGCCAAGACCGACGCCGACGACCTGGACATCAACGCCGGCCATGCCAACAGTGCGCTGTCGGCCGGCCGCGAAGGCGTGCGCAACAAAGACATCAACGGGATGCTGAGCTGGAAACTCAACGACGAGCACCGCTTTGAAACCAGCGCCGGCTACAGCCGACAAGGCAACATTTATGCTGGCGACACCATGAACAGCAACGGCGGCAGCAATGTCGATCTGATCTCCAGCCTGTATGGCCACGAGACCAACGTGATGCAGCGCAACACCTACGACCTGACCCACCTGGGCGATTTCGCCTGGGGCACCAGCAAGACCACGCTGGCCTACGAGTACGTGCGCAACTGGCGCCTCAACGAAGGCTTGGCCGGGGGCCCGGAAGGCGCGATCAACGACAGCGGCGCCGCCATGTCGCGGCTGCGCAATACTCGTCTGAGCAGCGAAGTTAACCTGCCATTCGCCATGGGCAGCACCGAGCATGTATTGACCCTGGGTGGCGAGTACCTGTACGAGTCGCTCAACGATCAAGGCTCGTTCCGCCCGCAGAGTTTTGACCCCAGTGGTGGTGGCAACGACGCGATCAGCGGCTTCGACCGCAGCAACTCGAAGATGACCGCCAAGAGCTACGCGCTGTTCGTCGAAGACAACATCATTGTCGGCGACACCACCGTCACCCCAGGCCTGCGCTTTGACCACCACGAGACCTTCGGCGACAACTTCAGCCCCAGCCTTAACCTCTCGCACAAGCTGACCGAGGCGCTGTCGGTCAAGGGCGGTATCGCCCGCGCCTACAAGGTGCCGAACCTGTACCAGTCCAACCCCAACTACCTGCTCTACAGCCGTGGTAACGGTTGCAGCGTGCAGCAGACCAACTCGGGTGGTTGCTACCTACAGGGCAACGCCGACCTCAAGCCAGAAATCAGCGTCAACAAAGAGATCGGCCTGCTGTACGACCGTGGCACCTGGCGCACCAGCGCGACCTACTTCCGCAACGATTACAAGAACAAGATCATCGGCGACACCGATGTGCTCTACACCATCAACAGTGGCCGCCGCGTGACGCAGTGGGAGAACGCCGGCGAAGCGCGCGTGGAAGGGATCGAGGGCAACTTCTTCATCGAGCTGAGCCCGACCCTGGACTGGAACACCAACCTGACCTGGATGCTCGACAATGACAACCGCGAGACGGGCGAGCCGCTGTCGGTGATCCCAGAGTACACGGTCAATACCACCCTCGACTGGCGCGCCACCGACAAACTGTCGTTCCAGGTGGCAGGCACTTACTTCGGCAAGCAGAAGTCGCCGACCTACAACTACCGCACCCAGGAAAGCTACGACCAGGAGGCGCAGCAGGATGTCGAAGCCTACGGTCTGGTGGACGTGAGCACAGGTTACAAGTTCAACGCCAACTATGACGTGCGGGTGGGGGTGAACAACGTGTTCGATAAGCAGATCCTGCGCGGTGGCAATGCCAGCAGCTCGGGCGCCAACACTTACAACCAGCCGGGTCGGGCGGTGTTTGCTTCGTTGAATATCACCTTCTGATCCCGGGGCCGCAGTGCGGCCCAATCCCCCTGTAGGAGCAGCCTTGTGCTGCGAAGAGGCCGGTGACAACAGCGAAGACTCTCGGGGCTGTCATCGACCGCTTCGCAGCACAAGGCTGCTCCTACAGGGCGATCGGCATGCGCAGCAGCCCACCCAAGACCCTCGAGGAGCTTCCGATGATCCAAGCCCCCGCCTGGCTGCAGATCTTCTCCCGCAGCACCGCGGCGTTGCTGGGCGGTTACGCGTTCAGCTACGCCGCCAGTGCCTGCCTGGCCCGGTTGCTGCCGCTGTCGTCCGCCGACGCGGTCATTGTCGCGACCCTGCCAGCCTTCATCTTCTACACCGGCGCAATCCTCTGGGCCTTTGCCAGCCGTGATGCCGTGCGTGCCTGGGCGCCGCTGGTGCTTGCTGCACCGCTGGCACTGATCGGCTTCTGGCCGCAGGCACTGAGGTGGCTGGCATGAAGAATACCTTCACCCAATCGATGGCCTGGTTGCACACCTGGGCCGGGCTGATTTTCGGCTGGCTGCTGTTTGCCATCTTCGTCACCGGCACCCTGGCGGTGTTCGACAAGGAGCTCAATCACTGGATGCAGCCGGAGGTCCCGGCAACCGAGGTGTCCCAGGCCGACGCCGCTCGGCGGGCCGTTGCCTATCTGCAAGCCCACGAACCGAAGGCCGGCAACTGGGGCATCAGCCTGCCCACCGAGCGTTCGCCCGGGTTGCGGGTGTCCACCGGCGAACGTCGCCATGGCGGTGGCGTGCAGCTCGACCCGCGTACCGGCGAGGCCATCGAGGTGCGTGACAGTGTCGGCGGCAACTTCTTTTTCCGCTTCCATTTCACCCTCGACTTGCCGCGCAACTGGGGCATCTTCGTGGTCGGTGCGCTGGCGTTGGTGATGCTGGCGGCACTGGTCACGGGCATCGTGATCCACAAAAAGATCTTCAAGGAGTTCTTCACCTTCCGGCCCAACAAGGGCCAGCGCTCATGGCTGGACTTTCACAATGCCAGCGCCGTGCTGTTGCTGCCGTTCCACCTGATGATCACCTACACCGGGTTGGTGATCTTCATGCTCATCTACATCCCGGCAGGGGTCGATGCATTGTTCGAAGGCGACAGCCGCGCGTACTTCCAGGCGCAGGGCAATGCCCGCCTGGAGCAGCCACGGCAACTGGCCAGGCAGCCGGGCGAACTGGTTGATGTGGCGCCGTAGCTGGCCCAGGCCGAGGCGCGGCTGGGGCCGATTGGCGGCTTGAACATCCGCAACCCCAACACCGCAGGCGCGCGTATTGAAATCCGCCCCGAGCTGGGCAACCGGATCGCCCTCGCCAAAGGCCAGGCGATGGTCTTCGATGGCGTCAGCGGCGAGCTGCTTAGCGATGTGCCTGAGTGGCGTGCGGCCCCGCTGACTCAGCGGGTGATGGTCGGTTTGCACTTTGCCCAGTTCGGCGGCTACCCGATGCGTTGGCTGTACTTCATTTGCGGGGTGGTCAGTTGCGTGATGATCGCCAGTGGGCTGGTGCTGTTTTGCGTCAAGCGTGGGCGCAAATATGCCAGCGCCACGGCGCAGCCTTTGGCGCGGCGCTGGTACCGGGTAGCCGAAGTGTGCAATGTCGGCTTCGTCAGCGGGTTGTTACTGGCCTGCGTGGCCCTGCTGTGGGCCAGCCGCTTGTTGCCGGTTGAGCTCGTGCAACGGGAAAGCTGGGAGGTGCGCGTGTTCTTTGGCACGTGGCTGCTGGCGCTGCTGCACGCGGGGATGAGGCCGGCACGGCGCGCCTGGGTCGAGCAATTGCTGTTGGTGGCGCTGCTATGCATCGGCTTGGCCGCGTTGGGTGGCATGGCTGACGCGATGCGCCTGGGTGTGGTGGCGTGTGCGATGGTGTTGGGCGTGTTGCTGGGGCTGGTGGCTTGGCGGGTACGTCAGGCTGCGTCGGCGCCGCAGAAGACCAGGGCAGGGCGAAGCGTGGAGGCGGGCGCATGATGATGTGGGTTACAGGCGGTATGTTGTTTGCCTACGTCGGGATGCTCGCGTTGTGCCAGGGCTTGGAGCGGCATTACAAGCATGTCTGGAATCGGCCCTGCCCACGTGGCCTACGCCTGGGGTTGCGAGGGGCAGGGTGGCTGGCGCTGCTGGTCAGCCTGCTGCTGTGCGCCCAGGCCTGGGGTTGGGCCATGGGGCCGGTGGCGTGGTTCGGGGCGCTGTCGCTGGCAGGGATGCTGCTGGTGATGCTATTGCCCTACTGGCCGCGGCTGGCCGTCGGCTTGTCGGCGGCAGTGCCGGTGTGGGGTGTGATGTTGCTGCTGGCTTGATCCGCACAGGCCAGGCGCATTTCGTCGCGCAAAAAAAGTGACGGCATGCTAAACCATCCGCTCCCGCCTGCCATGAAGAGAGCACCGGTGAAAGCCGTTCGCCTGACCCTCGTTTGCCATGCCCTGACCCACGCGCAGAAGACCGGCTGCCTGCCCCGGCCGGAGGACGGCATCCTGGCGCTTGAGCAACCGCCCGTGTCAGCTGGGCCTGCCGTGCAGGTGCTGAGTGCGCCGGAGCGGCGGGCCTGCGAGACAGCGGCATTTTTATCGGCGCAAGCACGGGTCGAACCGGCATTGGCGGATTGCGACCTGGGGTGTTGGCAAGGCTTGTCGCTCAAGCAGTTGCAGGCAGCTCATCCACAGGCGTTGTCCGAATGGCTGGAAAACCCCGACAGCGCACCGCATGGCGGCGAATCGTTCGCCCAGCTGTGCCAGCGCGTGGCGGCTTGGCTAGCGGCGTTCGACACGCCGGGTGAATGGCTGGCGGTGACTCACCCCATGGTCATCCGCGCCGTACTGGTCCAGCTATTGGGGTGTCCGATGAGCGCCCATCAGCGCATTGATGTGCTGCCGCTATCGTGCCTTGAGCTCAGCTTCGCCGGGCAGTGGCGTCTGCGTCTGGGTTGATAGCGGTGGCAGTCAGAAGGCCAGTTTGTAGCCGATCAGCAACAGCATCGCGGCCAGGCACGGGCGCAGCACGCGGTCGGAAATCCGCCCGGTAAGGTGGCTGCCCATGTAGATACCCGGCAGCGAACCGAGCAGCAGGTAGCCCAACAGCGACCAGTCCATGTTGCCCATGCCGGCGTGGCCCAGGCCCGCGACCAAGGTCAGCGGTACCGCGTGGGCGATTTCGGTGCCGACCAGGCGGCGGGTCACCAGGAACGGATAAAGCAGGAACAAGGCCACGGTGCCCAATGCGCCAGCGCCGATGGAGGTCAGGGTGACCATGACGCCCAGCACGACGCCGGTGAGCACGGTCAGTGTGTTCAGGCTGCGGTCGCTGAGGTGATAGTGGTCACCGGCATGATGGCTGGCGAATGCCTGCAGGCGCGATTTGAACAGAATGGCCAGTGCGGTGAGGATCAACACCACGGCCAGGCCTTGTTTGATGATGGCGTTGAGCGCCGAGGTGTCGGTATGCAGGGTGCTGAGGAACCACAGGGTGAGTGCGGCGGCGGGCACGCTGCCCAGGCTCAGCAGGCCGGTGATTTTCCAGTCGATGTTCTTGTTGCGGGCATGCACCCAGACGCCACTGGCCTTGGTGATGGCGGCATAGAGCAGGTCGGTGCCGACAGCAGTGGCCGGGTTGATGCCAAACCACAAAAGAATAGGGGTCATCAGCGAGCCGCCACCTACGCCGGTCATACCGACGATGAAACCCACGACCAGCCCGGCAAGGGTGAAACCGAAAGAACCTACATCCATACGCTACTCGACTGCCCAACTTTGCCCGTTATCGGATGGAAGCCAGCATATAGAATTTTTAATAGCCAAATAGACTAGTTCGTTATTAGGTTATAACTGCGTGGTGCCTGTGCGGCACCGCTCAGCGGTCCGTCATGACCACCATCACCTGCGCATCACCGCCGTCTTCGCTTTCCGACAGGTAGATATGCCCCACCTGGCTATTGAAGTAGGCCGTCTCCTGCGGCCCGATGCTAACGGCTTCACCCGTTTCGAACTCGATGCGCACGCGCCCGCTGAGCACCAGTGCGAACTCTTGCCCTGGGTGGCGGATAAAGTCGTCGAACTGCCCGCGTTCGCGGGCGATGATGCGGGCATAGGCGGGTGTCATGCGCCGCTCGGGGAATGCACCGGCGATCGGGTGGTAGTCGTAGGTACCCGTCGCGTAGCCCGCCACCGCGGCCAGTGAATCCACCACCACGGTGACCGGCACCGGCGTATCAGCCGTGCCGCTGGCACGGAACAACTGCGCGATATCGACATTCAGCGCGCGGGCAGCGGCGGCCAGTTTTTCGTAACTCACCGAGACCTGGGCAAGCTCCATTTTCGACAAGGTCGACACCGGCACGCCGCTGGCTTCGGACAATTGCTTGAGGGTCAATTGGCGCGCCTTGCGCACTTGGCGCAGGCGCCTGCCAACGGCGGCGCGGTCTAGCAAGGGCAGTGCATCGGGACGGTCATCGGGCATTCGGGGCACTCGGCATACGGCGTTGGTCGGGCATATTACCTTGGACCCTTGCGCATTTCTAAATTCTCATATATTAGAATTCTCATAAATGATAATTATCGAAGCAGGAGCGTGCATGACCCCGATCTACGACACCCTGATCATCGGCGCAGGCATTGCCGGCGCCTCCTTGGGTTATCGCCTGGCTGGCCAGCAACGGGTGCTGCTGCTCGAGCGCGAGTCACAGCCGGGCTATCACTCGACCGGGCGCTCGGCGGCTATGTTCATGGAGGCCTACGGCACGCCGCAGATTCAGGCGCTGACCCGTGCCAGCCGCGCGTTCTACGAAGCGCCGCCCGCAGGCTTCTGCGAACACCCTTTGCTTGAGCCGCGCGGCTGCCTCTATGTCGCCAGCCATGAACAACAGCAACTGCTCGAACAGACCCATGCGCAGAACCTGGCCAATGGCACCGAAGTCAGCCTGCTCGACCGCGACGCGGCGCTGGCGCTGGTGCCGAGCCTGCGGCCCGAGGTCGTGGCCGGCGCGGTGCTGGAGCCAGGCGCCATGGACCTGGATGTACACGCGCTGCACCAAGGGTTTTTGCGCGGCTATCGGGCTGCCGGGGGTGAACTGCGCTGCAACGCGGAATTGGCCAAGGCCCGCTTGCTCGATGGCGTGTGGCAGGTGGAATTGAGCGATGGCAGCTGTGTCCAGGCTCATCAACTGGTCAATGCGGCAGGTGCCTGGGCCGACCGCGTCGCCGAGCAATGCGGCGTGGCGCCCATCGGCCTGCAGCCGTGCCGCCGCAGCGCGTTTACTTTCCCCGGCCCCGCCGAGCAAAACTTCGCCCGTTGGCCAGCGGTGATTGGCGTTGACGAGAGCTTCTATTTCAAGCCCGACGCCGGGCAACTGCTCGGCTCGCCCGCCAACGCCGACCCGGTCGAACCCCAGGATGCCGCGCCCGAAGAGCTCGATGTGGCGGTGGGCATCTACAACATCGAAGCCATGACCACGCTGACTATCCGCCGCCCAAGCCACAGTTGGGCCGGTTTGCGTTCGTTTGTTGCCGATGGCGACCTGGTGATTGGTTTTGATGCACGCATGCCTGCGTTTTTCTGGCTGGCGGCGCAAGGTGGCTATGGCATCCAGTCGGCCGCAGGTGCTTCGCGCCTGGCAGCTGACCTGCTGCTTGGCCAGCCGCTGTGCCCTAGCCTTGTCAGCCAGGGGGTGGCGCCTGAACGCTTGTCCCCGGCACGTTTCCAGCAACCCTGAAAGGAGCTTTTTATGAGCAATGATATCCAGCGTTTTCCCAGCAGCCTGCCATTTCCGTTTTCCCGTGGGGTAAAAGCCGGCGGCTTCCTGTTTCTGTCTGGCCAAGTACCGATGAGTGCCGGCGGCGAAGTGGTACGGGGTGATATCCAGACCCAGACCCGCGCGGCCTGCGAACGCATCGCCGAGAGCCTGGAGGCGTGCGGGGCACGCTTCGATCAAGTGGTGAAAGCCACGGTGTGGCTGTCGGACATGAGCCACTTCGCCGGCTTCAACGAGGTTTACAAGGAATTCTTCGGCGCCGCCTTGCCGGTTCGTTCGACGGTGGCCTCGGCGTTGGCGCTGGGGGTGGATGTGGAGATCGAGGTGCAGGCGTTTATCGGCCAAGCGTAACCGTTCACTGATCCAGCAGGAAATTGTAGGCGCAGCCTAGTGCTGCGTAAGGGGCCAGATGCCCATGGCATTGCTGGGGTGCTGAAGGCCTCTTCGCAGCACAAGGCTGCTCCTACAGGGGTTCTTTGCCGCAGTGACGCACAACAACAATAAAACCAGAGGTTCACATGCAAGAGCAGCTGAAAATCGCCGGGGCCTTCGTTGGCGTGATCGTGGGGGCGGGCTTTGCTTCGGGGCGGGAACTGTTGTTGTTCTTTGTCGATTTCGGGGTGTGGGGGCTGGTCGGCGCGCTGGTCAGCGCCGCCTTGTTCACCTTCCTCGGCATGGCCCTGGCGGGCTTGGGCAACCGCCTGCGGGCCACATCGCACAAGGACGTGATACAGGCCATCTGTGGCCGTCACCTGGGCCTGTTCGTCGACTGGCTGATCACCTTCTTCATGTTCGCCGTCACCGTGGTCATGCTGGCCGGTGGGGGGGCACTGCTGGAGCAGCAGTTCGGCATCCCGGCGTTGACCGGCAGCGTGCTGATGACGGTCGTGGTGGTGGGCATCGTGTGCCTGGACGTGCGCAAGGTGATCCTGGCCATCGGCGCGATCACCCCGTTGTTGATCCTGGTGGCGTCGGCGATTGCACTGTACGCAGTGTTCACCCGCGAGCAGAGCTTTGCCGACCTCGATCACCTGGCGAGCCAGCAGCAGGCCGGTACCCGTCATTGGCTGTTGGGCGCGTTCTTGTATGTGTCCTACAACATCGTTGCCGGTGCGCCGATCCTGGCCATTCTGGGGGGCTCGGCCAAGGGCGAGAAGACTGCGGTGTGGGGCGGGTTGCTGGGCGGTGCAGCGCTCGGTGGCTTGATGTTGGTGATGAGCGCCGGGCTGTTGTCGCGCCTGGACAGTGTTGCCGATCTGCCGATGCCGATGCTGTCGATTGCCAATGAGGTGTCGCCGCTGTTGGGGCTGGTGATGTGCCTGATCATTTTCGGCATGATCGTGAACACGGCGGTGGGCACTATGTTCTCGTTCCTTTCGCGGCTGTTGCCGGCGGGCACGGCGACGTTTCGCTGGGGCTCGGTGGTGACCGGGGTGGTGGCGTTTGGCTGTAGCCTGGTGGGGTTCATCAGCCTGGTGGGCGAGGTATATCCGCTGTTTGGCTACCTGGGTTTTGTGCTGATGGCAGCGGTGTTGCTGGCCTGGGTGCGGCGGGGTAAGGCGGTAAAAGCGGTGGTGGTGTAGCGGGGTTGCTGCGCAGCTCATTCGCGGGCAAGCCCGCTCCCACAGGGGTGTGGAGAGGGCTTGCTGGCGAACGTGACACTTAGATTCTGAAGCTGCCCACCAGCTGCTTCAATCGGCCAGCCTGTTGGGCCAGCTGATCGCAGTGCAGCAGTGTCTCGTTCAGGTTCTCGACGCCTTGCTGGTTGAGGGCGTTGATCTGGGTGATGTCCAGGTTGAGGCTCTCGACCACGGCAGTCTGCTCTTCAGTGGCAGTGGCCACCGACTGGTTCATGCCATCGATCTCGCCAATGCGCTGGGTCACGCTGGCCAGGCGCACACCGGCCTGGTTGGCCACTTGCACGGTCTGTTCGCTGGAGACCTGGCTGGTGTTCATGGTGTGCACCGCCTCGCGCGAGCCCACTTGCAGGCTGGTGATCATGCGATGGATCTCTTCGGCCGACTCCTGGGTGCGGTGCGCCAGGTTGCGCACCTCGTCGGCGACCACGGCGAAGCCACGGCCGGCTTCACCGGCACGCGCGGCTTCGATGGCGGCGTTGAGCGCCAGCAGGTTGGTCTGCTGGGAAATGCCTTTGATCACATCGAGAATCTTGCCGATTTCGTCGGTGCTGGCGTTGAGCGTTTCAATCTGCGCGCACGATTCGCTGATGCGCTGCGACAGGGCGGTCATGGCACTGATCGCTTCCTCGACCACTTCGCGGCCACCGTGGGCCTGCTCGCTGGCGCCGCTGGCATGCTGCGAGGCGTCGGCGGCGTTGCGCGCGATCTCTTGGGTAGCAGCGCCCAGCTCGTTGATGGCTGCCGCCACACTGTTGGTGCGCATGCTCTGCTCTTCGGAGCCGGTGATCGAAGCGTTGGAGGCGTTGACCACCTTTTCCGACAGGTCATGCACCAGTCGCGTGGCCGACGACACTTCACTGATCGAGGCATGGATGCGTTCAACGAACCGGTTGAACGACATCGCCAGTTCGCCGAACTCGTCCTTGTTCTGCACGGCCAGGCGGCGGGTGAGGTCACCTTCACCTTCAGCGATGTCGCGCATGGCACGGCCCATGGTGGTCAGCGGTTGCATCAGCACCGGGATCAACAAGCCCAGCAGGCCGGCGATGGCGGCCACGGCGATGAGCATGGCGATGATCGCCGAGGTGCGGAATTGGCTAAGGGCGGCGTAGGCCTTGTCCTTGTCGATCGACAGGCCGATGTACCACTGGGCCGACGGCAGGCCGTTGACCGGGGCAAAGGAGATCAGGCGGTCCTGGCCATTGAGGGTGACATCCTGCATGCCCGAGGCGACGCGCAGGCCACTGCCAGGGTAGATGTCCTTGAGGTTTTTCATCACCTGGTCTTTGTCCGGGCTGACGATGACCTGGCCATTGCTGTCGGCAAGGAAAGCATGGCCGATGCCGCCGAAATCGACCGAGTTGATGATTTCGACCAAGGTGTCGAGGGTCACGTCGCCGCCGACCACACCGATCAGTTCACCGTTGCCTTTGCCCTTCACGGGGGTGGCAATGGTGACCATCAAGCCGCCGACGGCGCCTTGGTAAGGGGCGGTCAAAACGGTCTGCCCGGCGCTTGCCGCGGTGCTGTACCACGGGCGTTGGCGGGGGTCGTAACCGGCGGGCATCTGCGCGTCTGGGCGCTGGGTGAATGCACCATTGGCCTGGCCCAGGTAGGTGAACAGGAAATTGCGCGTATAGGACGGTTGCTCGACCAGGCCGTTCAGGGTATCACCGGCGCCTTGCTGGCCGATGTCCTGGGCCAGGTTTTCCAGCACCAGGATGCGCCCGCTCATCCAGTTCTGCACGCTGCTGGCGGTCAGTGCGCCGGATTGCTGCACCGAGGACTCGATATTCTGGCGAATGGTGTTGCGTTGCAGGTAGTCGTTGTAAAGGGTGAACAGGGCAAAAGCCAGGACCACGACGCCGCACGCGCTGAGCAGGATCTTGTGGCGAAATTTCAGGTTCATGTTTCGAGACCTTGAGCCAATCAGGGGGGAGGGCATAGCGCACTCATGACGCGCTGCGCCCTGTCGTCTGGCTATCGGCTTGAGGGGTAAAAAATTGAAACACTTAGCGAAATTTCTTTAGGCCGTTTCGACGAACGGCATTCAGCGTTTACACAGCTGTTCGATCAACAGCCGCGCCGCCTGGCGCAGCGGGTGCTGTTTGCGCCACAGGATGTGCACGGGCAACTGCAGTTCATTACGGGTATTGCGAAAATCCAGCCGCACCAGCCGCCCGGCCGCCAACAGCGGTGCAATGCGCGAAAGCGGCAAGTCACCCCAGCCCAGGCCGGCCTCGACCATCTGCAGGGCGACGTCGAAGCTGTCGGTGGACCAGTGTGTGGCACCGATCAGGGCGCGCGGGTCGGTCAGCGGCAGGTCGCGGCTGCGCACCAGGATCTGGCGCACATTGATCAGGTCTTCAAGGTAGTGAATGCGTGCGTCGAGCAGCGCCGGATGGGTGGGTGACAGGGTAGCCACCAGCGACTCCATGCCGATGTACTGGAAGCCGCGACGGGCATCGACCTGCAGGCCGGCGAAGGCCACGCAGAGGTCGGCGCGGCCACTGTCGAGCAAGTGCAGGGCTTCTTCCTGGGGGGCGCTGAGCAGCGCGATGTCCAGCAGCGGGTAGCGCTCACCGAGCTGGGCGATGGCGCCTAACAGCGGGCGATGGTCGACGTCGGGGACCACCGCGATGGTCAGGCTGCTCTCAAGCCCCTGGGACAACTCCAGGGCATGCACCTGCAGCAGCCCGAGTTGTTCGGCGATCAACCTGGCGTGAGGTTCCAGGGCCAAGGCCTGGGCCGTCGCCCGCACTTCGCGCGGGCCACGTTCGAACAGGCTGTACCCAAGCTCTGCCTCAAGGTTGCCGATGGCCATGCTCACGGCCGACGGCACCCGGTGCAGGGCGCGTGCGGCAGCGGAGAACGACCCGCGGTCGAGCACGGCGAGAAATAGCTGAATATTGTCGCTGGAAAAGTTCATGGCAGCCTCCTGTCAGTTGATCTGACAGCTGCTGACTTTTACTGTCAAGAAGATTGAAGCATTCTCGCCCCCATCGTTTTTTGACTTTGGAGGTAAACCCAGGTGCAGGGGCTCAAACGCAAACTGGTCTATGTGACTTTCTATGAACTGATCGGGTTGTGCATGTCCACCCTCGGGCTGGCGTATCTGTCAGACACCCAGGCTTCCCACACCGGGCCATTGGCCGTGATGATCACCACCATCGCGATGCTCTGGAACCTGATTTACAACACCCTGTTCGAGCGCTGGGAGGCCCGCCAGGCCAAACGCGGGCGCAGCGTGGCCCGGCGCGTGGCGCATGCCATCGGTTTTCAACTGACGTTGGTGGTGTACCTGATTCCGCTGATTGCCTGGTGGCTGGACATGAGCCTGGTCGAGGCGTTTCTGGTGGACCTGGCGTTCATCATCCTGGTGCCGTGCTACACCTTTGCCTACAACTGGGCATTCGACAGGCTCTTCGGCTTGCCCACCTCGGCGCTGGCCACTGCCTGACAGGTTGCTGAAATGCCCCTTGTGAGCAGCCTTGTGCTGCGAAGAGGCCCGCACAAGCAACCCCTAAGGCGGCAGGCGTATCAACAAAGGCGCCTGCCGCTGTTCCGCCTGCGGCGCTATCGGCTGCTCCACCGGCCGCGGCGCACTGGCCAGCAAACTGTCCTCGACCTGCCCCGACAGGTAATACACCCCCGCCATCGCCCCGCTCTGGCGGTTCTCCATCAACTCCTGCCATTCCTGGTTCAGCGCCACGTTGAGGATCACCCGCAACTGTTCGACCATCTGCGGTTGTTCACGGCCGTGGGTGATCATGCCGTACCCGGTTGCCGCCACCGAGATCATCGCCCCAGCCACCTTGCCCACCGCAGAGGCCACGGCACTGGCGATGCCGCGTGGGGCCAGGGTGGCGCCGAGCTTCTCGCTGGCGCGGGTGGCCACCGACGACAGGCCCACGTCGGTCTGCCCCGGGCCTTTGCTGGCTTGTTGGTGCAAATGCTCGCGCATGGCTTGCCAGGCCGGTTGCTGGTCCAGCGACTTGGCCCGCAGCAGTTGGTAGAGGCTGGCGTTGCGTGCAGCGGGCGGGCCCAGGGCGATGGCGGGTATCCGGTTGAGGCGCTGGCTGAATTGCTCAGCCGGTGCGTTGTAGCGGGCGATGATGCCAGGCAGTTGCTGGCCGAACAGTTGCACGTACAGTTCACAGGCCCGGTCGCGAATACCCTCGGGGTTGATCTGCTCGGCCACGGGCTCGATCACCCGCTCGTGGTACTGCTCTTGCAGGTACAGCGCCAGGCGTTTTTCTGCAGGCTCACGGCCCTCGCCACTGTCGATCTTGTACCAGGCGACCTTGAGGGTCAGCCATTGTTGGGTCCAGTAGCCGGTGAACCAGGGGATGAAGTCGCTCTCGGTGCGTTGCTGCACCTGCTCCTTCCACACCCGCATCGAGCGGCGGGCGTAATCGTTGGCCGACCCGGCGGCACCGACCGAAGCCTCGATCAGGTCCTGGTCGATGCGCTGCCAGGCAGCGGCGGTGAGCACGGCGGGCGGTGGCGGGGCGGGCGGGCGCTTGCTCGCACAGCCGCCGAGGGCCAGCAACAGGCACAGTAGCAGTAAGGGGGTACGCGAGCTCACGCGGCCGCCTCCCTGGGTAGAGGCTGGGGTGGTTTCTCGAGTATAGAGAGATCGCTGCCAGTAGGAGCGGCCTTGCGTCGCGAAAGGGCTGCGAAGCAGCCCCAGGATTTCAGCCTCGCCGAAACATTGCAGGGGGCCGCTTCGCAGCCCATTCGCGACGCAAGGCCGCTCCTACAACGGCGAAAAAACTCAGCCCAGGTCGAGCTTGTCTTGCAGCCGGTCGAGGTGCTCGTGCATCAGCGCCAGCGCTGCGGGGGCATCACCTGCCTCGACCGCATCGATGATCGCCGCATGTTCTTCCCAGGCACAGTGGTCGCAGCAGGGCGACTCATAGCGGGCGATGATCAGCGAGGTCATCGGCACCAAACCGTTGAGAAACCGCGCCAGCGGGGCGTTGGCGGCGACCTGCGCGAGCTTCAGGTGAAACTCGCCGCCCAGGCGGATGGCCGCGCAGCGCTCACCGTTTTCGTGGTGTTGGCGCTCCCGCTCGACCAGCAGGCGCAGCTGGCGGATCTGCGCCGGCCGGGCGCGTTGCGCGGCGAGGGTGATCAAGGTGGTTTCGGCCAGGCGCCTGGCACTGAGCACCTGGCGCGCCTGGTCTGGGTCGGGTGCGGCCAGGTGCGCGGTGTGGCTGGGGCGCTGAACCACCACCTGTTGGTCCGACAGGCGGCCGAGCACCCGGCGTATCACCGTGCGGCTGACACCAAAGGCATGGCCCAGGGCCTGCTCGGGCAGCAGTGCACCCGGCGGCAAGCGCTGTTCAAGGATTGCGTCGAACAGCCGTGGGTAGATCTGGTCGGCCGACAGGCGAGTTTCGCCGGCGGCGAGCAAGGCAGGCAGGCGGGGGGCGGCGTGGGCGCAGGCGGTCATGGTCGCTCTCCTGGGTCAAGGGCGGGGGTGTTCGTCCGGGATGTTGAGTTGGATGCCCATGCGCTGGCCTTCGGCAAGGATGTGCTGGCGCATCTGGGCGCTGGCCTCGGCGCTGTTGCGTTCGCGGATGGCGCGCACCACGGCATCGTTTTCCTTCAGCCGTGCGGCCAGGTGTTCGGGCGAGTTGCGCAGCATGTCGGCGCTCTGCTTGAGGGCGTTGCTGGTCTGCTGCACCACGCTCTGGAAGATCGGGTTGGTGGTCAGGGCGAACAGCGCCTCATGCAAGGCGATGTAGGCTTTGACCCCGGCTTCGCTGTCATCGGCCTCCAGCGCTTCGCGCATGTCCATCAGCGTCAGGCGCAATTGGCCGATGTCGTGGCTGTTGGCCGATTGCGCGACCAGGCCGACGATGAAGGGCTCGAGGGTGTAGCGCAGCTCCAGTACATCGGCCAGGCTGGCCGACGCGCTGGTGTCGATGCCCGGCTCCAGCAGGGCAGCATCGGCATCCAGCACCAGCACGCCTTTACCGGGCAGCGCGCGCACCAGGCCCAGGGTTTCCAGCACGGTGACGGCTTCGCGCAGGCTGGGGCGGCTGATGCCCAGTTGTTCGGCCAGTTCGCGCTGGCCAGGCAGCATGTCGCCGGAGCGCCACTGGCCTCGGGCCAGGGCTTGGCGGAGTTTTTCCACCACTGAGTTGACGACGGTCGATGAGCTGATCACGGTTCGCTCCTGGAAGGGCCGGCGTCACCGCCGGCCGCGTTCGATCAGAATTCCTGTTGATGGATGTTGGGCTGCTTGCGGGGCGTGTGGGCAAAACCTGGTTTGCCAGCGAGTACGTTCTGCGCGCGCTCCAGGTCGATGTCCTTCTCCCAGCGCGCGATGGCCACGGTGGCCACGCAGTTGCCGATCAGGTTGGTCAGTGCCCGGCCGATACCCATGAACCAGTCCACCGCCAGCACCAGCACCAAGCCCACCACCGGAATGGCCGGCACGGCGGTCAAGGTGGCGGCGAGGATCACCAGCGCCGAGCCTGGGATGCCATGAGCGCCCTTGGAAGTCACCAGCGAGACCAGCAGGATGGTCAACAGGTCGGTCATCTCCAGTGGCGTGCCGGTGGCGTTGGCGATGAACACGATGGCCAGGGTCAGGTAGATGGAGAAACCGTCGAGGTTGAACGAGTAGCCGGTCGGGATCACCAGGCCGACGGTGGAGGTACCAATGCCCAAGTGCTCGAGCTTGCGCATGATCTGCGGCAGCACGGCGTCGGAAGAGGCGGTGCCGAGGACGATGGTCAGCTCTTCACGCAGGTATTTGATCAGGGGCAGCAGTTTCAGGCCCGACAGGCGCATGACGGTACCGAGGACAATCAGCACGAAGCCGGCGCAGGTCAGGTAGAACAGTGCCACCAGGCCACCCAGGTGCTGCAGCGACTCGAGGCCATATTTGCTGGTGGTGAAGGCGATTGCGCCGAACACACCAATGGGCGCCAGGCGCACGATCATGCCCATGATGCGGAAGATCACGTGGCTAAGTTCGTTGATCAGCCGCGAAATACCTGCCGCCGAGTCGCCCACCAGGTTCAGCGCGCTGCCGAACAGCACCGAGAACAGCAGCACCTGCAGGATGTTGTTGTCAGCAAAGGCGCCGATCACCGACGTCGGGATCAGGTCCATGAAGAAGGCGGTGGCACCATGGATGTGCTGGCCGCGCTCGGCCAGGCTGCTGGCGTCGGCGCTGGACAACTGGTCCAGGTGGATGTTGGCACCGCTGCCAATGCCGCTGCTGAAGGCGAACACCAGGCCGATCACCAAGGCGATGGTGGTCAGTACTTCGAAGTAGATGACTGATTTCAGGCCGATCCGCCCGACCTTTTTCAAGTCGCCGGCACCGGAGATACCGCTGACCACCACACAGAAGACGATCAAGCCGATGAGCATCTTGATCAGCTTGATAAAGCCGTCACCGAGGGGTTTGAGTTGCAGGGAGACTTCGGGGAAGCTGAGGCCGCAGGCAATGCCGAGGGCAAGGCCCAGCACGACTTGCAGGAAGATCGAACGCGAGCACCATTTGAGCATGGGAGTGATCTCTGGTCGGTGTCCTTGCTTCGATGCCGCGAGGGTCAAAGAGCGCAGGACTTAATTATTGTGGTCTTACCGGTTTGTTCAGCGCGAGGCCATAAAAGCGCGAAAAATCCTACATTGCAAGTGATTTTGGCCTTACCGGTCTGACCAGTTGTGGGGCAATTGGCCCTGCCAGGCTCTAATTCGGTGCATGCCATTTATCGGGGCTGAACAGCGCCCCCAGGTAAACCGATGAATCAGGTCAGGGCTTGGCCAACGCCTGGTCCACTGCTGCAATCAGCTTGCCAAGATCTTTGGGCGGGGCGTTGTGGATGACACCGAACAGATAGGCGCGCTGTTCCTCTTCGTCGTCCGGTTCGGCGAAGAAGTCCTTGGGTTTGACACCCAGTACGCCTGCGAAGGCCATGAGCGCATCGACGCTGGGGGTATAGGCGCCGGTCTCGAAACGGCTGATGGTCTTGGGGTCGAAGCCGGTTCGCTCGGCGAATTGTGCCTGGGTCAGACCCGCCAGCTTGCGGTAGCGGCGCAGGGCAAAACCCAGAGCTGATCTCGTCATCACTTAATTCCCATTTAGAATCAAGAACTTAACGATATCTATCCGCATGGCGCAACGCCATGATCGATCACCTTTATTTGATTTATGTGATGAATTTCGTAGAATTCGCGGCTTGACCGGACAGTCATCGTCGAGTTTCCAGTGTCATTCGGCCTCATGCCGGTATGGCTGGAAGCGCATGTGCACATTGGAGCGGATCGCTGCGTATCGGTTCCGATGGTCGTCGATGGGCAGGGTGCCGGTTCGTCAGTGAATGGAGTCTCATCGTGCGTCTCAATCTCCCGGTAACCCCGGTCGAGCAACGTTTCCCCTCGGGTCAGCGGCTGATTTCCGCCACCGACACCGCCAGCCACATTACCTACTGCAACCCCGAATTTGCCGCCATCAGCGGTTACAGCGAGGCCGAGTTGATCGGCAGCCCGCACAACCTGGTGCGCCACCCCGACATGCCGCCAGCGGTGTACGCATTGATGTGGCGCTACCTCAAAGCCGGCAAAAGCTGGATGGGCATCGTCAAGAACCGCTGCCGCAATGGCGACTTCTACTGGGTCAATGCCTACGTCACGCCGATCCTTGAAGACGGCCGGGTGATCGGCTACGAATCGGTACGGGTCTGCCCGACCCGCGAACAAGTCAGCCGTGCCGAGGCCCTGTATGCGCGACTGCGCCAGGGCCAGGCGCCGCTGTCGTACGGCCGCCGCCTGGCGTTGCTGGGCCAGGCCATGGCCTTGCCGCTGCTGGGTGGTGTGTTGGCGGTGGGCGCCAACCAGTTCTGGCCAGGCTGGCCAGGGCAGGGCCTAACCCTTGCGTTGTTCGCGGCCTATGGCCTGTGGATGCGCAACGACCTGGGCCGCCAGTTGCGGCGGGTTATCCAGGGCGCCGAAGGCACCTTCGCCGACCCCACCGCTGCGCTGACCTACAGCGACCTGCCGGGCGCTGCCGGGCAACTGCAGCTGATTCTGATCGGGGAAGAGGCGCGCCTGAAAACCGCGTTGACCCGGCTCAGCGACCTGGCCACGCAGATGGCGGTAGCCGCGCACGATGCCGGGCGTCTGTCGCGCGGTACCGAAACGGCCCTGCTGGAGCAGCGCGCTGAAACCGACCTGAGCGCAACCGCGATGACCGAGATGACCGCCTCGATCGGCGAGGTGGTCAACCATGTGCAACTCACCGCCGCCGAGGCGCATACCGCGCACCTGCTGGCCGAGCAGGGCAGCCGCGTGGCCGATGCCAGTGGCACGGCGATTCGCGCCCTTGCCGGCACCGTGGACCAGATCAACCAAGCGGTCACCCACCTGGCTGGTCAGACCGGTGCCATCGCCGAGGCGGCGGGGATGATCCGGGGCATTGCCGAGCAAACCAACCTGCTGGCGCTCAATGCCGCCATTGAGGCCGCCCGTGCCGGTGAGCAGGGCCGTGGCTTTGCCGTGGTGGCCGATGAGGTGCGGGCGCTGGCCGACAAGACCCGGCAGTCGACGTTGCATATCCAGGCCATCATCGATGGCCTGCGCAGCGGTGCCGAAGAAGCCGTGGCCATTGCCAGCCGAGGCATTCAGGGCGCCGAGCAGGGCGTTGCCCAGGTGCAGGAGGCCCAACAGGCGCTGCACGGTATTCGTGAAGCCGTGCAACGCATCAGCGGCATGAGCCAGCAGATGGCCACAGCCTCGCAGCAGCAGTCTGCCGTGGCTGAAGAGGTGTCGCGGCAGATCAACGGTGTGGCGGGCATTGCCCAGCACAGCGCCCATAGCGCCAACGCGGCCGCCTCGCGCGGTGCCGAGCTGGAGGAGGTGTGCGCCGGATTGCGCGCCCTCGTGGAGCGCTTCAACCGTTAGGGCAGGATGCTTATGGACGATAACTATCGCGCGGCCGTGGACGCGGCCGCGATCTTTTCCGAAACCGACCTGCGTGGCTGCATCACTTACGTCAACCAGCAGTTCTGCAGCATCTCCGGTTACAGCCGCGACGAACTGCTGGGCGCCAACCACCGCATTCTGAATTCCGGCCTGCACGAGCCGGAATTCTTCCTCGGCATGTGGCGGGCGCTGACGGCGGGCAAGGTGTGGAAGGGCGAGATCTGCAACCGCGCCAAGGACGGTTCGTTGTACTGGGTCGACAGCACCATGGTGCCACTGGTCGACCCGCTGACCGGCAAGGTGCGCAAGTATGTGTCGATCCGCTTCGACGTCACCGAGAAGCGCCAATTGCTGCACACCTTGCAATGGCGGGTGGGGCACGATGTGCTGACCGGGCTGCCCAACCGCGCCTACCTGTCCGACCTGCTCAACCAGGCACTGGCGTTCTCGCGCCGTGAAGACATCCCGCTGGCGGTGTGCATGCTCGACCTGGATGGTTTCAAGGCGGTCAACGATGGCTACGGGCATGCCACCGGCGACCTGTTGCTGGTCGAAGTGGCGCAGCGCCTGAAGGGCATCTTGCGCGGGGGGGATGCCGTGGCCCGGTTGTCGGGTGACGAGTTTGTGCTGATCCTGCGCAATGTCAGCGACGACCGCCAGCTGCATGCGGCCCTGCGCCGGGTGCTGCGGGCGCTGGCGGCCACCTATGTGGTGCGCGAGCACACTCTCTCGCTGAGCGCCAGTATTGGCGTCACGCTGTACCCGCTCGACGATGAGGACGCCGATACCCTGGTGCGCCACGCCGACCAGGCCATGTATGTGGCCAAGCAGCGTGGGCGCAACCGTTACCACGTGTTCGATGTGTCCCAGGAGCAGGAACTCAAGGCCACCCACCAGACCGTGACACGGGTGCGTCGGGCACTGCGCAATCGCGAGTTGTGCCTGTACTACCAGCCCAAGGTCAACCTGCGCAGCGGCGAGGTGCTGGGTTTCGAGGCGTTGCTGCGCTGGCAACGGCCGGGGCGTGGCCTGGTGCCGCCGGGCGAGTTCCTGCCGTTGGTGGAACAAACCGACCTGATCATCGAAATTGGCGAATGGGTGATCCACCAGGCGCTGAGCCAGTTGCAGGCCTGGCAAGGGCAGGGGCAGCCATGGTCGGTGAGTGTCAACATTGCTGCGCGGCATTTGCAGCGCAGTGATTTCGTCGAACGCTTGGAACAGGTGCTGGCGGAGCACCCCGGGGTTGACCCGGCCCGCCTGGACCTGGAAATCGTCGAGTCGGTGGCCATCGACAACCTGCAGCATGTCAGCCGGTGCCTGGATGCCTGCCGGGTCTTGGGCGTGCGCTTTTCGCTGGACGATTTCGGCACCGGCTATTCGTCGCTGAGCTACCTCAAGCGCTTGCCGACCCAGACCATCAAGATCGACAAGTCGTTCGTGCGTGACATCCTCCATGACCAGGATGACCTGGCCCTGACCGGGGCGGTGATCGGGCTGGCGCGTGCGTTTGGCCGCGAGGTGGTTGCCGAAGGCCTGGAGAGTGTCGAGCATGGGCGGGTGCTGATGGCACTGGGTTGCGAGCTGGCGCAGGGGTATTTCATCGCCAGGCCGATGCCGGCGAGTGAAGTGCTGGCCTGGGCGCAGGGGTATCGGCAGCCTGAGCAATGGCGCAGCGGTAAAGGCTGAAGTCGAAGCGCTTGCAGCCGAATCGGCTGCGGGCGACACGCCCTGCAGGGGGCCTGCCACCCGCTGTACGTCAGCCGGCCTGGAACAGAGCCTGGGTCAACTGCCGGTAGAGCTGGTCTCGCGCCTGCTGGCGCGTGCTGAGCAGCAGGCGGCCAGCCAGCGCGTAAAGCTCGTCTTCGCCTCTGTAGCGCCCCGACACCAGGTCGATGCGCTGCAAGGTGCCCTCCACCCGCCATGCCAGCCCCGGTACGGTGTGGGTCTCGCGCTCCAGCGCGGTGATAAACGCCAACGGAACAGCGGGCCCGCGGTAGGCCCCGGGCGCGGTGGTGGGTTCACTCAACTCGGTGTAGTACTCCGAGGCGGCCTCCCAGTCACGTGCGAGCGTTTCGAATGGCTCAGGCCGTAGCCGCCGAACCCATGCGCGCCAGAAGCGTTGCTCGCTCGCCCAGCGTGCCAGGAAGGCAGCATCCGCCTCAGTTTCGACTGCCAGGGCCAGGCGTTGCAGGGTGGTCTCGCTCAGTTGCGCCAGGTAGCCGAAGGCGATCTGCCCAGGTTGTTCGGGCAGGCCCAGGCGTTCGCGCAGGGCGATGCGTGCGACCAGGGCGATTTCAATTTCGTCGGGCGGGGTTTGCGGGTCGCTCAGGTGCGCATCGCTCAAGTCGTCTTCCGCCACCAGGGCTGGTGCGGCCTGGCGTTCGTTGTCGTTTTGCGCATCGTTCAAGGCCTGCCGGCGTGCCCGGCGAGCGTTGTACAGGGCGCCTATGCGTTCATCCAGGCGGCCCTGGCGGGCCAGGCCGGTGGCGACGGACACAGCGACCGCTTCGTCGGTGGCGCCGGGGTGCGCGGCGGCCACGCTACGCCATACCGACACCTGCGTTTCGACCCGCTGGAACAGCAGGCTGGCCTGGTCCACGCATGCCTCGGCTGCGTCGTTGATCTCGGTGAGTACTTGCTCACGCAGCTCGGCGAGGCCCCAGCCCGCGTCACCGACGTCTTCGCGGGTGAGCGTGCGCAGTACATGCACGATGCGCTCACGCGTGCGCACCGGGTTAGCCAGGTACTCCGGCGTTTGCGCCATGCGTTCGGTCAGGCGGTACACGGGCGCCCACTCAGCGTCTTCGGCATTGGCCTCGCGGTGTGCCTCAAGCTCGGGGGGCAATTCGATCACCCAGGCCTCGTCCTCCAGGGCTTCCATGTCAGGGATGGCCGTCAGCCCTGCGCCGAACAGGCTGCGTTGGGCCTGCTCACTGAAAGGGTTGTCGTCGAAGTCGTAATAGGTGCCTTCATCCCCGTTGCGTATCGCTTCAGCGAACGCCGTGTCGTGCAATTCGGGTGCATCGACCAACCGGTTGCCACTGAGGTCGAGCGAGCGCAGCACGAGTGGGCGTTGGTTCATCAAGCCTGGCAGGCCTTCGGGCCATTGGGTGATACCGACGCGGTCGAGGTCGAGGGTATGCAAGTGCTGCCAGCCGGTCACGTCGGGTGTCAATTGCAGTGGGTTATCCCCTAAGCGCAGCGAGTGCAGCTGGTTGAGGCGGCCCAGCGCCGCGCGGCTTTCTGCGGTGAGGGTGATCTCGCATGAGCCCAGGCTCAATTCGGTCAGCGCGGGCCAGCCTTGCAACGCTTCGAAGTGTTCGGTTTGCAGTGCGAGCCTGTTCAAGTCGGCTCTCAGCGCGTACAGCTGCTGCAGCTGGCCGAGCCGCTGCAGTGCGGCGACAGACAGGCTCTCCAGGCCGCCAGAGAGGTTGAGCCGCTGCAGGCGGGGCAGGCGCGTCAGTAGATCGATATTGTGTGCCTCCTGCAAAGCCACGACGTTGCACTGCAAGTCCAGGGTTTCCAGTTCGGTCATCTGGGCCAGGGCGCCGGGCAGCAAACGCAGCCTGTTGCTGGCCAGGTCCAGGTTACGCACGCCAGGGAAGGCCTGCAGGAAGCCATCGAGGTTGATCGCTTCGCCATGGGGTGAGTCGACGACCGTCAGCCACCGGACGTGCTCCAGGCGCGTGGGTAAGGTCGGCAAGGCGCCCAGGTCCTGGGCTTCCAGCACCAGGTCCAGCTGATCGGCCTCCACACCCTCCCTGCGCCAGGCCTGGCGTATGCGCCGTGCGGCCTCCGTCCGCGCAGCGGTGCGTTGTTCGAGGGTGTCTACCGCCAGGCCTTCTGTGTCATTTACCCAGCCATCCAGTGTGGTGTTCAGGCGCTGGTATTCTTCGCGCAACTGTTCGAGCAGCCGGGTAAAGGCGCCTGGGCTTTCACCGGCCTCCAGGCGCAAGCGCTGGCGCAGCCACTCGCGGTCACCGGGGTGGCGGCTGGGGTACAACGTGTCGAACAGCTCGTCATCATTCAGCCAGCCCCGGCCACGGCCGCTGAGGGGGTAACCGACACGGCCGCCCGGCGCGAGCCGTGTGGGCCGCCGATACAGGGTGCGCACAGGCGCCATACCTAATTGCTTGGTGGCGTACGTGCGGTTGCCGGCAGCCTGTTCGAGCAGGGCGTCACGCAAGGGCAGAGGGTCATGTATCTGCAAGCCAAGGGCGATGCGCTCGCTGTCAGGCAGGGCGTTGAGAATGGCCTGGTAGAGCGCCGTGTGGCCGGCCAGCGGTTGGCCGTGTTCGTCGTAGGGTTGGTAGCCCCGATCATCGCGCACCACGGTTTTGCCGGCTCGTCCCTGGGCGCCAGTGCCCTGCAGTCGTGGGCCTTGCAGGGTGCCCTCTCGCAATTCGAGGTGCACCTCGCCCGTCCAACCCGGTAGCCGTCGCAGAAAACCCACGGCCAGGGCATCACGGTCCTGCACCGGGCCGCTGTTTTGATAGAAGCGCAGCAGGGCGCGGTCGAGGCGTGCTTCGTGCTGGTAGGCGCGGGCTGTTTCGGCTACCGAGAGCGGCAATCGGCCCCTTCGTTGGCCAAGGGCCAAGTCCTTGGTACGGGTATTGGCAAGGATCTCGGCCTTGGCTCTGCGGCTGAGGGATGGGAAGTCCCGGCCATGCAGCAGCGTGATGGCGTCGGTGCTGGCCGCTGTGGGGGTATCGGTGGCGCCCAGTGCTTGCAAACAGTCGAGCAGCAGGGCGGGGGCAGCTTCCTGATCGACCACCACGCGGCGCACGGCTGCTTCGCTGAAACCACTGCAGCGCAGGGCGCGCAGCAGGGTTTCATCACTCACCGCCGGGCCGCTGTTGGCGATGCGCCGCAGCAGTTTGGCCGCGTCCCACGCCAAGGGCTGTTCGTGCTCCAGCAACCACGGCACCTGGCCATTGCCGAGCAGGCGAGGGGCGCGTTGATGGCCTTTCGCGTGCGCCAGCTGCCAGCGACTGTCGGGGGCTTTTTCCAGCGGCATGGCCTTGCCCTCCAGGTTGATCCACGGTTGGCCCTGCCAGTGGTGCAAGCCATCCGCTCCAGGGGTGCCTGGCGGCCAGGGCGCCTCGCGGGTGAAGGGGCGCAGGTCGCCGTGCCACAGGCGCTGGCCTGTTCTGCCGGGGAGGCGTGTCCAGTTTTCAAGGGGGCCTGCCAGCTGGACCGCGCTGTGCACGGCACCCAGTGCCGCAACCTGCAGCAGGCTGTTGAGCACACCGAACAGATGGCTGATGGCGGCCTCGGTTTCGCCTTCGTTCAGCGCATGGACGCCTTCGAGGAACTCGCCCACGATTTGCGCCCCGCCGACCACCAGCATCACCTCGCCCAAGGCGGGCACGAAAAAGCTGGCCACATTCAGCACAGTCAGCCCCACACCCAGCCAACCGAGCAGCCGGGCAGTTTGCGCCGCCGCGTCGAACTGCGCCGTGGGCACAGCCAGTGTCACGGCATCTGCCAAGGTGGTTTGCACTTGGTTGCGGGCCCTGGCACTGAAGCATTCGCCGGGCCACGGCGTGAAGTCCAGTGGCAGGCGGGCGTTCTTGTCCAAGGTTTCTTGCCACAGGTCGTGGGGCGAGGGGAACAGCCGGTTGATCCAGTTAAATGACTCACGTTTCTCCAGTGTAGGCGGGGTCGGGTGCAGCGCTGCGTAGGGATAGCGCGGGTAGAGTGTGTGCCTTAGTCGCGCGGCGAAGGCGGGTTGCTGCGCGTGGCTGACAAAACGTTTGAAATACACACGAAAAGGCTCCTCCCATAGCCGCTTCGTGAGTGCTGCGCCGACGGCCTGCAAGGACGAGTACTGGTGCAGGGCGCCTTGGGTGTCCCCAGGCAGGTAAAGCAGGCACGGCTCAGTCTGCCCGTGTGGCTCGAGTCGCAGCAGCAGGGCACCACTCAGCGGGAAACCGAGCAGGCTCAGGTAGCCACATTGCAGGCGCATCGCCCCACTGAGCGTCTGTACCTCGCGCGCGCCGGCAAGCGCGGCCTCGCCCAAGGCTTCGCCGCGGCTGTCGATGTGCCCTTGCAGCCGCGCTGATAACAATTCGACCGCGAAGGCGGCACGGTCCTGCTCACCCAGCAACGCGCGAAAATCAGCGGTGTCGACGTGCTCGCGCAGGTGGTCCAGGTAGCGCTGGCCAAGGTCGAGGCGCCGTACGCCTTTCACGAATCGCACGCTGTCGAGCTGTTCCAGTTCAGGCGCATCCTGGTTGGCATAGAGGCGTACCGGCGTGTCCGCTTGCAGATTCTGCAGGGCAGCTTCCAGCCAGGACCGATTGCGCAGGTGGCCCGTGGTGCGCTCGGTCAACACGGTGGTATCGAGTGGAGGCAGCGACACGCCGGGGTACCAGTGTGCGAGCGCGTCCTTCAACAACGGTCGGCAGAACGCCTCTACCGATTGCAGCGGGGCAAGGGCCTTCTGCAGTGCATGTGTGGCGCGGTGGCTGTGCAGCAGGTGGGTTTTCAGGGCCTGGCGCTGATGCGAGGAAGTCTGGCGAAGCCAGCCAGGCAGGCGCTGTTGAATCAGGGCTACGTGATGGGGGTGCAAATGGCTCATGGGCTGCTCCTGACAGGTTGGAGCAGCGAGGGTAATGACCCGCATTAGCCCGGCTTCAGTATGCTGATAGCACCTTCAACGCCCACCCTGCAGGTGGGCGGGTTCGAGCCCCTGTTCACGCAAGCGTTTGTACAGGGTGGTGCGGCTGATGCCGAGCAGGCGTGCCAGCGATGAGATGTTGCCGCCGCAGCTGTGCAGCAGGTTGGCCAGGTCCGTGGCAGGGGCGGGTGGCGAGCATGCGCGAGGTGTGCCGGCCTGGGCAATGAAACACGCTGAAAAGTGTTCGGTGCCGATGGGCTGGCTGCCAGCGAGGGCCAGCGCCACCTGCACTACGCTGTTGAGCTGGCGCAGGTTACCTGGCCAGGGGTGGTGCAACAGCAGGTCGAGTATGTGCGGGGGCAGTTGCCGGGGTTGCCCGGGGGCGAGATGCCGGGCGTGCACCTGCTCGATCAGCGCGTGCCGATCACTGCGCTCGCGCAAGGCGGGCAACACCAGGGTCAGCCCGGCCACGCGGTAGTAGAGGTCCTCGCGAAATTGCCCGTTGCGCACGGCTTCGGCCAGGTCGCGGTTGCTGGCCGAAACCACGCGGATGTCCACGGTCACCGGCTCGCCACTGCCCAATGGCTGGATGCTGCGCGATTGCAACACGCGCAGCAGCCGGGCTTGGGTCGGCAGCGGCATGTCGCCGATTTCGTCGAGAAACAAGATGCCGTGGTCGGCCTTGCGGATCAGCCCGGGGTTGCCCTTGTGGTGGGCGCCGGTAAAGGCCCCTTTGTCATAGCCGAACAGCTCCGACTCGACCAGCTCGGCGGGGATCGCCGCGCAGTTGACTGCAATCAGCGGCTGCCCGGCGCGGCGGCTGGCGCGGTGCAGGGCCTCGACGAAGACTTCCTTGCCAACCCCGGTTTCGCCTTGGATCAACACCGGGATGTCTTTTTCCAGTAACAGGCTGGCCTGGGCCAAGGCGTTGTCCAGGCGTGGGTCGACAGGGCCTGGGGCCGGGCGCTTGGGGCCGTGGCGCGGCGCTTGCCACTGGCAGTGGAAGCGGTGGCGCCCGGCGGCCTGCAAGGCGAAGGGCTGTTGCGGCGGCTGGGCTAGCAACTGCTGCAACGGGACTTGAAACAGTTGCTCGAGGTTTTGCCGCAGCGGGTTGTCGCCGAGCAGGCTGTCGGCCCGGTGATTGGCCGCAATGACCAGCCCGCGCTCATCGAACACCAGCAAGCCCGCCCAGGGGCTGTCGAGGTTGTCGGAAGCGCTGTTGAACAGCAGTTGGGCGTGGTGGTCGGCATGCTGCGCCAGTATCAAACGGTTCTCCAGGCTCTGGCCCATCATCCGTACCAGGCCGAGCGTCTGGCTGGCAGGCAAGTACCCGTCGCTGGCCACATCGAGCGCGCCGACCAGCTGCCGTTCGCCATCGAACACCGGCGCCGCAGCGCTGCACAGGTAGCGGTTCTGGCGCAGGAAGTGTTCATCCTGGCCCACATGAATCGCCTCGGCGCAGACCAGCGCCGTGCCGAGTGCGTTGGTGCCGACGCCGCGCTCGTGCCAGTGTGCGCCGGCACTGAAGCCGTGGCGCTGGCGCGGGTCGACGAAGCGCCGCGAACCCCAGCTGTCGAGCAGGCAGCCACCGGCGTCGGCCAGCATCACCAGGTAGCTGGCGTTGCCCAGCAGGTTTGCGTATTGCGGCAGCACCTCATCGCGTGTCAGGCGCAGCAGGGCCTGGCGGCGCTCCAGCAGGGCGCTCAGTTCGGCCGGCGGCAGGCAATCGAAATCGGGTGGGCTTTGCGGTTGCAGGCCGTGGTCGCGACAACGCGCCCAGGATGCCTGGATCAGTTGGGCATGCGGCGAAGCGGATGCGGCCATGGGCCTGTCCTGTGTGATTGTTGTTATCAGCCGACCGCTGTTCAGTGTCGTCCACCGTTGTTCATTGTCAAACCTTGGCGTGTTCAGTTGTCCAGCGAATGTGTTCAGCTGTGAACAGGCCATGGCTGACCTCGCGCGGTGAGGGCGCGCGGCAGAGCGTTCAGGCTGGGCTGGCACGAAACTCGCTCTGCCCAGCGGACAACAATCCTAAAAAGGCCACGCCATGTCCTTGGTGCTGGAGCAGGTCAGCCGCAGTGTCGATAACCAGGCCTGCATCGTCGATGCGTCCCTGCGTTTCGAGCCGGGTTCGTTCAACGTTTTGCTCGGCCGCACCCTGGCCGGCAAGACCAGCCTGATGCGCCTGATGGCCGGGCTCGACCGCCCGGACCTGGGCCGTGTGCTGCTGGACGGCAACGATGTCACCGGGGTGCCGGTGCGCCTGCGTAACGTATCGATGGTGTATCAGCAGTTCATCAACTACCCGACCTTGAGCGTGTACGAAAACATCGCCTCGCCCCTGCGCCAGGCGCGCCTGGCCGAATCGGAAATTCGCCGGCGGGTGCAGGAAACCGCCGAAATGCTGCGCATCGAAGCCTACCTGCAGCGGTTGCCGCTGGAGCTGTCCGGCGGCCAGCAGCAACGCACGGCGATGGCCCGGGCGCTGGTCAAGGACGCCTCGCTGATCCTGTTCGATGAGCCCTTGGTCAACCTCGATTACAAGCTGCGTGAAGGCCTGCGCCAGGAGCTGCGGGCGTTGTTTGCGGCGCGTAATTGCATTGCCGTGTACGCCACCACCGAACCCAACGAAGCGCTGGCTCTGGGCGGCACCACGACGATCCTGCATGAGGGGCGCATCGTGCAGAGCGGCCCGACCGCTGCGGTCTATCAGCAGCCCAGCAGCGTGCTGGCCGCCGAGCTGTTTTCCGAGCCGCCGATCAACCTGGTGCCTGGGCGCATCGCCGGCAACGAGGTGAGCCTGGCGCAGGCGGTGCACTTTGCCCGCAATGCCGACCTGCAGCGCCTGGGCGAGGGGGACTACCGCTTTGGCGTGCGGCCCAGCCACATCACCCTGGTGCCGACCCATGATGATGACCTGGAGCTGGCGGTGCTGGTGGAGCTGGCCGAGATCAGTGGCTCGGAAACCTTCCTCCACGTGCGCAATGAACACTGGCGGATGACCCTGCACCTGCCAGGTGTGCACGAGTACCAGGTGGACACCCCAATCCGCGTGTTCATCCCCACGCACAAGCTGTTTGTCTTCGACGCTGCCGGGGCCTTGGTGCAGGCTCCAGGCGTGCGTCAGGCGAGGAGTCGCTGATGGCCGAGATCCGCCTGCGCCAGCTGGCGCACAGTTACAGCCGTCAACCGACCTCGGAGGCGGACTACGCCCTGCACGCGCTGGAGCATGTGTGGGAGCAAGGCGGCGCCTATGCCTTACTCGGGCCTTCGGGGTGCGGCAAGTCGACCTTGCTCAATATCATTTCGGGGCTGCTTACTCCCTCCCATGGCGACGTGCTGTTCGACGGCAAGCCCGTGAACGCGCTGTCGCCGCAGGCGCGCAACATCGCCCAGGTGTTTCAGTTTCCGGTGGTGTACGACACCATGACGGTGTTCGACAACCTGGCCTTCCCCCTGCGAAACCAGGGCGTGGACGAGGGCAGGGTGCGTGCCCGGGTCGAAGAGATCGCCGAGGTACTCGACCTGTCCGCTGTGCTGAAAAAGAAGGCGCGCAACCTCAGCGCCGACGAGAAGCAGAAGGTTTCGATGGGCCGTGGCCTGGTGCGCGATGACGTGTCTGCGATTCTCTTCGACGAGCCGTTGACGGTGATCGACCCGCACCTGAAGTGGAAGCTGCGGCGCAAGCTCAAGCAGATCCATGAGCAGTTCAACATCACCATGATCTACGTCACCCACGACCAGTTGGAGGCGTCGACCTTCGCTGACAAGATCGCGGTGATGCACGGCGGGCGCATCGTCCAGTTCGGCACCCCGCGCGAGTTGTTCGAGCGCCCGCGGCACACCTTTGTCGGCTACTTCATTGGCAGCCCCGGCATGAACTTCATCGACGTGCGTGCCGAAGCCGATGGCGTCAGCTTTGACGGCTTGCACTTGACGCTGCCCGAAGGCCTGCGCGAACGCTTGGCAGAAACCACCGGCGGGCGCCTGCAAGTGGGCATCCGGCCGGAGTTCGTGCAGCTTTGGGACAGCCCGCTCGACAACGCGTTTGCCGTGCAGGTGCTGGATATCGAAGACCTTGGCACCTACCGCATCGTCACCTTCCAGCTCGGCAGCGCCACGCTCAAGGCGCGCCTGGGCGAGGATCGCCCGCTGCCGGCGGGGCAGGCCTGGGTCACCCTGCCGAGCCAGTGGCTGATGCTGTATGTCGACGATGTACTGCTGGAGGCCGGACCATGAACAAGGTGCGCAACAACAAGGCGTGGTGGCTGGTGCTGCCGGTGTTCGTGCTGGTGGCGTTCAGCGCCGTGGTGCCGATGATGACCGTGGTCAACTATTCGGTGCAGGACATCTTCGACCAGTCCAACCGCTATTTCGTCGGTGCCGACTGGTACCGCCAGGTGTTGCGCGACCCGGCCTTGCACGATGCCTTGCTGCGCCAGTTCATCTATTCCGGCTGCGTGCTGCTGATCGAAATTCCATTGGGCATCGCCATCGCCTTGACGATGCCGACCAAGGGGCGCATGGCCTCGATCTGCCTGATCGTGATGGCTATTCCACTGCTCATTCCCTGGAACGTGGTCGGCACCATCTGGCAGATCTTCGGCCGCGCCGACATCGGCCTGCTCGGTGCCACGCTGGCCAAGCTTGGGGTCAACTACAACTATGCCGGCGACCCGTTCGATGCTTGGCTCACGGTGCTGGTGATGGACGTCTGGCACTGGACGTCGCTGGTGGCGCTGCTGTGTTATTCGGGCCTGCGCGCCATACCGGATGTCTATTACCAGGCTGCCCGCATCGACCGGGCTTCGGCCTGGGCAGTGTTCCGCCATATCCAGCTGCCAAAGCTGAAGAACGTGCTGCTGATTGCGGTGATGTTGCGTTTCATGGACAGCTTCATGATCTACACCGAGCCGTTCGTGCTGACCGGTGGCGGGCCTGGCAACGCCACCACCTTCCTCAGCCAGACCCTCACGCGCATGGCGGTAGGGCAGTTCGACCTGGGGCCGGCCGCGGCGTTTTCGCTGGTGTACTTCCTGATCATCCTGCTGGTGTCGTGGCTGTTCTATACCGCCATGACGCACGCCGACAAGGACTAGGCCATGAGCGCGCGCAAAGCAGTGCCACTGTTGCTGTACTTCTTCTTCCTGCTGGTGCCGATCTACTGGCTGCTGAACATGTCGTTCAAGAGCAACACCGAAATCCTTGGCGGCCTGACCCTGTGGCCGCAGGCATTCACGCTGGACAACTACCGGGTGATCTTTACCGATGCGAGCTGGTACAGCGGCTATATCAACTCGCTGTACTACGTGTGCCTGAACACAGTCATTTCGTTGGCGGTGGCGTTGCCGGCGGCCTATGCCTTCTCGCGCTATCGCTTCCTCGGTGATCGCCATCTGTTTTTCTGGTTGTTGACCAACCGCATGGCGCCGCCGGCGGTGTTCCTACTGCCGTTTTTCCAGCTGTATTCCTCGATTGGCCTGTTCGACACGCACATTGCCGTGGCGTTGGCCCACTGCCTGTTCAACGTGCCGCTGGCGGTGTGGATTCTTGAAGGCTTCATGTCGGGGGTGCCGAAAGAGATCGACGAAACGGCCTACATCGACGGGTACAGCTTCCCGCGCTTCTTCGTGAAGATCTTCATCCCGCTGATCGGCTCCGGCATCGGTGTGACGGCGTTTTTCTGCTTCATGTTTTCCTGGGTCGAACTGCTGCTGGCGCGCACCCTGACGTCGGTGAACGCCAAACCTATCGCAGCGGTGATGACCCGAACCGTGTCCGCTTCGGGGATCGACTGGGGCGTGCTGGCGGCGGCCGGGGTGTTGACCATCCTGCCCGGCATGCTGGTGATCTGGTTTGTCCGCAACCATGTCGCCAAGGGCTTTGCCCTCGGCCGAGTGTGAGGAGGGGAGCACATGGAATGGATGGCCTGGACCTTGCCCACGGCGCTGTTCTTCGCGGCCGTCGGCATGCTGCTGTTGTGCATGACCCTGCTTGAACTGCGCCGCCCCTGCGTGGAGCGGCGCGGCTTCCTGCCGATCGTCACCAGCCGTGGCGACCGGTTGTTCATCGGCCTGCTGGCCAGCGCCTACCTGCACTTGCTGGTAGTCGGGGTCAGCGACTGGCCTTTGTGGGTGGCCTCGCTGCTGTCGCTGGGCTGGCTCGTGGTGGTGTTGCGCTGGGGCTGAGCGACGGCTCCGGGAATAACTCAATCGGGAGATCACAATGTTCCACAACAATCACAAACGGCGACATTTGACCCTGGCCGCGTTGCTGGTACTGGCCAGCGTGCACGGGATGGCGTGGGCCGACCAGTACGAAGACGCGGCGAACAAGTGGATCGGCAGTGAGTTCAAACCGTCGACCCTGACCCCAGAGCAGCAGTTGGCCGAACTCAAGTGGTTCATCAAGGCCGCCGAACCGTTTCGTGGGATGAAGATCAACGTGGTGTCGGAAACCATCACCACCCATGAATACGAGTCCAAGGTGCTGGCCAAGGCGTTCAGCGAGATCACCGGCATCCAGCTGACCCACGACCTGCTGCAGGAAGGCGATGTGGTGGAGAAGCTGCAGACGCAGATGCAGTCGGACAAGAACATCTATGACGGCTGGGTCAACGATTCGGACTTGATAGGCACGCACTTTCGTTACGGCAAGGTCGAGTCGATCACCGACCTGATGGCCAACGAGGGCAAGGCCTACACCTCGCCGACGCTGGACTTGAAAGACTTCATCGGCATTTCCTTCACCACCGCGCCGGATGGCAAGGTCTACCAACTGCCTGACCAGCAGTTCGCCAACCTTTACTGGTTCCGTGCCGACTGGTTCGAGCGGCCTGAGCTAAAAGCCAAATTCAAGGAAAAGTACGGCTATGAACTGGGCGTGCCGGTGAACTGGTCGGCCTACGAGGACATCGCCCAATTCTTCACCGAAGACGTCAAGGAAATCGACGGCAAGCGCGTGTACGGCCACATGGACTACGGGAAGAAAGACCCCTCGCTGGGGTGGCGCTTCACCGATGCCTGGTTCTCGATGGCCGGTGGTGGCGACAAAGGCCTGCCCAATGGTTTGCCAGTGGACGAGTGGGGGATTCGCGTCGAGGACTGCCACCCGGTGGGCTCGAGCGTTACCCGAGGCGGTGACACCAACGGCCCCGCGGCGGTCTATGCGACGCAGAAGTACGTGGACTGGATGCGTGCCTACGCGCCCAAGGAAGCCCAGGGCATGACCTTCTCCGAAGCGGGCCCGGTGCCGGCCCAAGGCAACATTGCCCAGCAGATTTTCTGGTACACGGCTTTTACCGCCGACATGACCAAACCCGGCTTGCCGGTGGTCAATGCCGACGGCACGCCGAAGTGGCGCATGGCGCCGTCGCCCAAGGGGCCGTATTGGGAGGAGGGGATGAAGCTGGGCTATCAGGACACGGGGTCGTGGACCTTCTTCAAATCCACCCCGGAGAAGCAACGCCTGGCCGCCTGGTTGTATGCGCAGTTCGTAACCTCCAAGACCGTTTCGCTGAAAAAGACCATCGTCGGCCTGACGCCGATTCGTGAGTCGGACATCAACTCCCAGGCCATGACGGACCTGGCGCCCAAGCTGGGTGGGTTGGTGGAGTTCTACCGCAGCCCGGCGCGGGTGCAATGGACGCCCACCGGCACTAACGTGCCTGACTACCCGCGGCTGGCGCAGTTGTGGTGGAGCCATATCGCCGAAGTGGCCAGTGGCGAAAAGACCCCGCAGGAGGCGCTGGATGGCCTGGCCCGCGATCAGGACCGCATGATGGAACGGCTGCAGCGTTCCAACGCACAGGCGACCTGTGCACCGAAGCTCAATCCGGAAAAGGATGCCCAGTACTGGTACGACCAGCCGGGTGCGCCGAAGCCGAAGCTGGCTAACGAGAAGCCCAAGGGCGAGACGGTGAGCTACACCGAGTTGCTGAAGTCGTGGGAGGCAGCGCGCAAGTAATCGGCTGATGACCGCGTTGGCCTCTTCGCGGGGCAAGCCCACACAGGTTCATCGCTGTCTTGAAGACAGGTGCCGAACTTGTGGGAGCGGGTTTACCCGCGAAGAGGCCGGTGCAGCGAGCCTAAAACCTTCAGGCAAAAAAAACGGCACCTGCAGCAGGTGCCGTTTTCATGTCACGCCTTGTTACTTATGCAGCTCTTCCGCCGCATACAGCGTGTTTTCCAGCAAGCACGCCCGGGTCATCGGCCCGACACCACCCGGCACCGGGGTGATCCAGCCCGCGCGCGGCAAGGCGGTCTCGTAGACCACATCGCCGACCAGCTTGCCGTCTTCCTGGCGGTTGATGCCCACGTCGATGACGATGGCGCCTTCCTTGACCCACTCACCCTTGACCAGCCCCGGCTTGCCGGCGGCCACAACCACCAGGTCGGCACGGCCGACGTGGCCGGCGAGGTCCTTGGTGAAGCGGTGGCAGACAGTGACGGTGCAGCCGGCCAGCAGCAGTTCCATGGCCATGGGGCGGCCCACGATGTTGGACGCGCCGACGATCACTGCGTTCATGCCGTACAGGTCCTGACCGGTGCTTTCGAGCAGGGTCATGATGCCTTTGGGCGTGCACGGGCGCAGCAGCGGGATGCGCTGGGCCAGGCGACCGATGTTGTAAGGGTGGAAGCCATCGACATCCTTGTCCGGACGAATACGCTCGAGCAGCAGCGAGGCGTCCAGGTGCGCGGGCAGCGGCAGCTGCAGCAGGATACCGTCGACAGCCGGGTCATCATTGAGGCGGTCGATCAGGTCGGTCAGGGTTTGCTGCGTGGTTTCGCTGGGCAGGTCGAACGCCTGGGAAATGAAGCCGACCTCTTCACAGTCCTTGCGCTTGTGCGAGACATAGACTTGGGAGGCGGGGTCGGTGCCGACCAGGATCACAGCCAGGCCTGGGGTGCGCAGGCCTTGCTGGCGACGCTCCACGACACGTTGAGCGATCTGCTGGCGCAGGCTGGCGGCGATCGCCTTGCCATCGATTAGGTGTGCAGTCATAGACGCGTGATTAACCATCGAGAAGGAAACAATAAAGAGGGCACATTCTCGCACGACACGGCCCGAGGGCAAAGGCGGGTGGTCGGGCAAATCCCCTAACCCCTTAAATAATTTAAATTTTTTTGAGAAAGATGTTGACGACCCTGCGCCTCGACTATAACATTCGCCGCACTTGTCGGGCACTGCCTAGCACTGGTTGGCAAAGTCGGGCAGAATGAATGGTTTAGCGGTTCTCTGCTAAAACATCGTTCGGTTAGGCTGATCGCTTATGCGCCCGTAGCTCAGCTGGATAGAGCATCCGCCTTCTAAGCGGATGGTCGCAGGTTCGAGTCCTGCCGGGTGCGCCATCAGGCAGCTTAGGCAAGCAAGTAGTTGTACCGCAATATGGTGGGCGTAGCTCAGTTGGTAGAGCGCCGGATTGTGATTCCGGTTGTCGTGGGTTCGATTCCCATCGTCCACCCCATATTTTACAGAGGCGCCTTGATAGTATCTGGCGCCTTTGTTTTAAGCGTTACGCGGACGTGGTGAAATTGGTAGACACACTGGATTTAGGTTCCAGCGGCGCAAGCTGTAAGAGTTCGAGTCTCTTCGTCCGCACCATGCTTCTGTAAGGTTGTACCGCAACACCGCAATATGGTGGGCGTAGCTCAGTTGGTAGAGCGCCGGATTGTGATTCCGGTTGTCGTGGGTTCGATTCCCATCGTCCACCCCATATTTTTCGAAGGCGCCTTGATCGAAGATCGGGCGCCTTTGTTTTTTTGTGTTGCGAAAAAGCCGCTGATTGCGGCTTTTTTTGTGCGTTTTTTTGGGTGGGGTGTTCAATTTGAGCCTTGTAGCGCTTTTGAGATAGAGCGCCGCCCGCGCGGCGCTTCGCAGCACAAGGCTGCTCCTACATTTGTTTCGGGCCAATTATTCCTGGGGCATGCGCGCGCGACCCTTTGGCGTCCGCCTCTATATCGAGTCGGGTCAACAAGGCGGTCGCGCGCGTTGGGGTAGGCGTGACTGGCCCGAAACAGATGTAGGAGCAGCCTTGTGCTGCGAAGCGCCGCGCGGGCGGCGCTCGACCTCAAAGGCGCTGCAAGGCTCAAATCGAACACTTCACAATCCACCCCTTGCAATCCTCTGGTGACACCCCAATAAAAGCTGATAGATTTCAGCCGGTTGAAACACCGGCCCCGCGGTCGGCAGAGGATAACCCCATGATTGCAAAAGAAGCCCGTCAGGCCCTGGCGCTGCAGCGCTTCGCCGAAGCCAATCCGCAACTGCTCGAAGAAATCCGCGAGTTGGATGCGCGTGAGCAAGCTCAGCAGATCGAGTGGGCGTTCGAAGATGCGGCGCAGGAACAGGGCGTCGAGCCTTGGGAGCTGGCGCTGCAACTGATCGCCGAAAGCCCCGAGCAACTGCAGGCCATGCGCCTGGAGACCCATCGCGAGGTCGCTGAGGCGCTGGGCATGGCGTGGGAAGAGTACTGCCAGTTCAACGAGATCGACCCTCAATAAAGGAAGCGATTTCGTAGGCAGCAGTTGTTTGACAAGTTATTACGGCTGCGCGTCGCCAAAGGCGTTGCGCAGCCTCAATTGAAAGGGGCTCGGCGGTAAGCCGTGCGGGCCTTGCAAGTTAATCGACCGGCGTGGTTTCCCGTCGTCCCGAGTGGGGTGACTTCTGCTGCGCGACTCACTAGAATGCTTGCCCTTGATTCTGGAGTCGGGCTAACGCCGGCTAACGTCTGTGCAACGAGGAATATCCATGCAAGTTTCTGTTGAAAACACTTCCGCTCTCGAGCGCCGCATGACCATCGCCGTCCCGGCCGAGCGCGTCGAGACCGAAGTCAACAAGCGTCTGCAACAGACTGCCCGTCGTGCCAAGGTTGCAGGCTTCCGTCCTGGCAAGGTACCGATGAGCGTGATTCGTCAGCGTTTCGAAGCTGACGCCCGTCAGGAAGTGTTCGGTGATCTGGTCCAGTCTTCGTTCTACGAAGCCGTGGTCGAGCAGAAGCTGAACCCGGCCGGCGCTCCAGCCGTCGAGCCGAAGTCCTTCGAAAAGGGCAAGGACCTGGAATTCGTCGCAATCTTCGAAGTGTTCCCAGAGTTCACCGTTGCTGGCCTGGAGTCGATCAACGTCGAGCGCCTGAGCGCCGAAGTGGCTGACGCCGACCTGGACAACATGCTGGAAGTCCTGCGCAAGCAGAACACCCGCTTCGAAGAAGTTGATCGCGCCGCGCAGAACGACGACCAGGTCAACATCGACTTCGTCGGCAAGGTCGACGGTGAAGTGTTCGCTGGCGGTTCGGCCAAGGGCACCCAACTGGTTCTGGGCTCCGGCCGCATGATCCCAGGCTTCGAAGAAGGCCTGGTTGGCGCCAAGGCTGGCGAAGAGCGCGTTGTCAACGTGACCTTCCCAGAGGACTATCAGAACCTGGACCTGGCCGGCAAGGCCGCCGAGTTCACCATCACCGTCAACAGCGTTTCGGCCCCTGCGCTGCCTGAGCTGAACGAAGCATTCTTCGCTCAGTTCGGCATCAAGGAATCGACCCTGGAAGGCTTCCGCGCCGAAGTTCGCAAGAACATGGAGCGTGAACTGCGTCAGGCAATCAAGGCCAAGGTCAAGAACCAGGTCATGGACGGTCTGCTGGCTGCCAACCCGATCGAAGTGCCAAAAGCCCTGCTGGAAAACGAAGTCAACCGTCTGCGCGTGCAGGCTGTTCAGCAGTTCGGTGGCAACATCAAGCCTGAGCAACTGCCAGCTGAGCTGTTCGAAGAGCAAGCCAAGCGCCGTGTGGTCCTGGGCCTGATCGTCGCTGAAGTGGTCAAGCAGTTCGAACTGAAGCCAGACGAAGGCAAGGTTCGCGAAATGATCGAAGAAATGGCTTCGGCTTACCAAGAGCCTGAGCAGGTCATCTCCTGGTACTACAAGAACGACCAGCAACTGAACGAAGTCCGTTCGGTTGTGCTGGAAGAACAAGTTGTAGATACTGTTCTGCAGAAAGCGACTGTGACCGACAAGTCGGTCTCGTACGAAGAAGCCGTAAAACCAGCCCAGGCACCTGCCGAAGCCGAGTAATACGCTACTCTCGTAGGAAACCCCCACAAGCCAGCCTTCGCGCTGGCTTGTGCGTATTCAAGCCATGACTATTTGGGAGTGAGCGCAGGACATGTCCCGCAATTCTTATATTCAGCAGAGCTCTGACATCCAGGCCGCAGGCGGCCTGGTCCCGATGGTTATCGAGCAGTCCGCCCGTGGCGAACGCGCTTACGACATCTACTCGCGCCTGTTGAAGGAGCGTGTGATTTTCCTGGTTGGCCCGGTAGAGGATTACATGGCCAACCTCGTCGTTGCGCAGATGCTGTTCCTCGAAGCGGAAAACCCGGACAAGGATATCCATCTGTACATCAACTCGCCGGGTGGCTCGGTCACCGCTGGCATGTCGATCTACGACACCATGCAGTTCATCAAGCCGGACGTTTCGACCATCTGCATCGGCCAGGCCTGCAGCATGGGCGCGTTCCTGCTGACTGCCGGTGCCAAAGGCAAGCGTCACTGCCTGCCGAACTCGCGCGTGATGATTCACCAGCCGCTGGGCGGCTTCCAGGGCCAGGCTACCGATATCGAGATCCATGCCCAGGAAATCCTCAATATCAAGGCGCGTCTGAACGAGCTGCTGGCCTACCACACTGGCCAGGATCTGGAGACCATCAAGCGCGACACCGAGCGTGACAACTTCATGAGCGCCTCGCGCGCGGCCGAGTACGGCCTGATCGACTCGGTATACGACAAGCGGCAACTGGCCTCCTGATCCCAGGGGCCAGAGCAGGTGGGTGCCGAAAGCGCCTACCTGCGGACTTGAAAAAGCCCGCAATTGCCTTCATCTTGTGTTGCAAGCCTACCGGATTGGATCGATCGAATGACTGACACCCGTAACGGCGAGGACAGCGGCAAATTGCTCTATTGCTCCTTCTGCGGCAAAAGCCAGCACGAAGTGCGCAAATTGATTGCCGGGCCCTCGGTATTTATCTGCGACGAGTGCGTCGACCTGTGCAACGACATCATCCGTGAGGAGGTGCAGGAAGCCCAGGCCGAGAGCAGCGCGCACAAATTGCCTTCGCCGAAAGAAATCAGCGGCATCCTGGACCAGTACGTGATTGGTCAGGAGCGCGCTAAAAAGGTGCTGGCCGTAGCGGTATACAACCACTACAAGCGCCTTAATCAGCGTGACAAGAAGGGCGACGAAGTCGAACTCGGCAAGAGTAACATCCTGCTCATCGGGCCTACTGGCTCGGGCAAGACCCTGCTCGCCGAAACCCTCGCACGCCTGTTGAACGTACCGTTCACCATTGCCGATGCCACCACCCTGACCGAAGCCGGTTATGTGGGTGAGGACGTCGAGAACATCATTCAGAAACTGCTGCAGAAGTGCGACTACGACGTGGAAAAGGCCCAGATGGGCATTGTCTACATCGACGAAATCGACAAGATTTCGCGCAAGTCGGACAACCCGTCCATCACCCGTGACGTCTCGGGCGAAGGCGTGCAGCAGGCGCTGTTGAAGCTGATCGAAGGCACCGTTGCTTCGGTTCCACCGCAAGGTGGGCGCAAGCACCCGCAACAGGAATTCCTGCAGGTTGATACCCGCAACATCCTGTTCATTTGCGGTGGCGCGTTCTCTGGCCTGGAAAAGGTCATCCAGAACCGCTCCACCAAGGGTGGCATCGGCTTCAGTGCAGAAGTACGTAGCAAGGAAGAAGGCAAGAAAGTTGGCGAGTCCTTGCGTGAAGTCGAGCCGGACGATCTGGTCAAGTTTGGCCTGATCCCAGAGTTCGTCGGCCGTTTGCCAGTACTGGCGACGCTCGATGAGCTGGACGAGGCTGCGTTGATGCAGATCCTCACCGAGCCGAAAAACGCACTGACCAAGCAGTATGCCAAGCTGTTCGAGATGGAAAGCGTCGACCTCGAGTTCCGCAGCGATGCGCTCAAGGCCGTTGCTCGCAAGGCTCTGGAGCGCAAGACGGGCGCCCGTGGCCTGCGTTCCATCCTCGAAGGCGTGCTGCTCGACACCATGTACGAGATTCCTTCGCAGAAGGATGTCAGCAAGGTGGTGATCGATGAGAGCGTCATCGAAGGGACTTCGCAGCCGCTGATGATCTACGAGAACAGCGAGCCGCAAGCCAAGGCCGCACCCGACGCCTGATTCAGGTGATGCTTGGGTGATGGTTGCAAGCAAGAAAGGGGCCTACGGGCCCCTTTCTGCTTTTCCTGCGCAAGCGCTTGTAATTTCCCAAGCGTGCCCCCACATTAGGTCCAAGCATCATTTCCACCGGTTTCCGGCCATCAAGGCCGCTGTTAGAGGCGAAATCATGAAGACCACCCTCGACTTGCCTCTTTTGCCATTGCGCGATGTCGTTGTTTACCCGCACATGGTCATCCCGCTGTTTGTGGGGCGCGAAAAATCCATTGAAGCCCTAGAGGCCGCGATGACGGGCGAGAAGCAGATTTTGCTGCTGGCCCAGAAAAACCCAGCCGATGACGATCCAGGCGAAGATGCCTTGTACCGCGTCGGCACCGTTGCCACCGTACTGCAATTGCTGAAGCTGCCCGATGGCACCGTCAAGGTGCTGGTAGAGGGCGAGCAGCGTGGCGCGGTAGAGCGCTTCACGGAAGTGGAAGGGCACATCCGTGCCGAAGTCTCCCTGATCGACGAAGTCGACGCCGCCGAGCGCGAGTCGGAGGTCTTCGTGCGCACGTTGCTGTCGCAGTTCGAACAGTACGTGCAACTGGGCAAAAAAGTCCCTGCCGAAGTACTGTCCTCGTTGAACAGCATCGAAGAGCCTGGGCGCCTGGTCGACACTATGGCCGCGCACATGGCGCTGAAAATCGAACAGAAGCAGGAAATCCTCGAGATTGTCGACCTGGCGACACGCGTCGAGCACGTGTTGGCGTTGCTGGATGCCGAAATCGACCTGTTGCAGGTCGAGAAGCGCATCCGTGGTCGGGTCAAGAAGCAGATGGAGCGCAGCCAGCGCGAGTACTACCTGAATGAGCAGATGAAGGCCATTCAGAAAGAGCTCGGCGATGGCGACGAAGGCCACAACGAAGTCGAAGAGCTGAAAAAGCGCATCGAAGCCGCTGGCCTGCCCAAAGATGCCCTGGCCAAGGCCCAGGCCGAGCTGAACAAGCTCAAGCAGATGTCGCCGATGTCGGCCGAGGCTACGGTGGTTCGCTCCTACCTCGACTGGCTCGTGCAGGTGCCGTGGAAGGCCCAGAGCAAGGTGCGCCTGGACCTGACCAAGGCCGAGGAAATCCTCGATGCCGACCACTATGGCCTGGAAGAGGTCAAGGAACGCATTCTCGAATACCTTGCCGTGCAAAAGCGCGTCAAGAAAATCCGTGGCCCGGTGCTGTGCCTGGTCGGCCCGCCTGGCGTCGGTAAAACCTCGCTGGCCGAGTCGATTGCCGCTGCTACCAACCGCAAGTTCGTGCGCATGGCCCTCGGCGGTGTGCGTGACGAGGCCGAGATCCGTGGCCACCGTCGCACCTACATTGGCTCCATGCCAGGTCGTCTGATCCAGAAGATGACCAAGGTCGGCGTGCGTAACCCGCTGTTCCTGCTCGACGAAATCGACAAGATGGGCAGTGACATGCGTGGCGACCCTGCCTCGGCGCTGCTCGAAGTGCTCGACCCTGAGCAGAACCACAACTTCAACGACCACTACCTGGAAGTCGACTACGACCTCTCGGACGTGATGTTCCTGTGCACCTCCAACTCGATGAACATCCCGCCAGCGCTGCTGGACCGGATGGAAGTCATCCGTCTGCCGGGGTACACCGAAGACGAGAAGATCAACATCGCAGTCAAGTACCTGGTGCCCAAGCAGGTCAAAGCCAACGGCTTGAAGAAGGAAGAGCTCGAGGTCGATATCTCGGCGATCCGCGACATTATTCGCTACTACACCCGCGAAGCCGGTGTGCGGGGCCTGGAACGGCAAATTGCCAAGGTCTGCCGCAAGGTTGTCAAGGAACATACCGGCCAGAAGCAGGTCAAGGTCAAGGTGTCCAGCGAGCAGCTCGAGCACCTGCTGGGCGTGCGCAAGTTCCGCTACGGCCTCGCCGAGCAGCAGGACCAGATCGGCCAGGTAACCGGCCTGGCATGGACCCAAGTGGGCGGCGAGTTGCTGACCATCGAGGCCGTGGTCATCCCTGGCAAGGGCCAGCTGATCAAAACCGGTTCCCTGGGCGATGTCATGGTCGAGTCGATCACTGCCGCGCAGACCGTGGTACGCAGCCGCGCCCGCAGCCTGGGCATCGCAGCCGACTTCCACGAGAAGCACGATGTGCACATCCACATGCCTGAAGGTGCTACGCCGAAGGATGGCCCGAGTGCCGGTGTTGGCATGTGCACCGCACTGGTGTCGGCGCTGACGCAGATTCCGGTGCGTGCCGATGTGGCCATGACCGGCGAGATCACCCTGCGTGGCCAGGTGCTGGCCATTGGCGGCTTGAAGGAAAAACTGCTGGCGGCACACCGTGGTGGTATCAAGACGGTGATCATTCCCGAGGAGAATGTTCGCGATCTGAAGGAGATTCCGGAAAATATCAAACAGGATCTTCAGATCAAACCGGTCAAATGGATTGACGAAGTCCTGCAAATTGCGCTGCAATACGCCCCGGAGCCCTTGCCAGATGTGGCTCCGGAGATTGTCGCGAAGGAAGAGAAGCGCGACAGCGACGCGAAGGAAAGAATCAGCACGCATTAGTAGTTTTTGGCTGGGGGGCTTTCCTTGACAGTTTTTTCGGGGCCTTGCTATAAAGCGGCACGCTATTGTTATCAGGCCACCCAGCACTCGTTTGATACGCTTTTCATTACATACTTAGAAACAAACTCAATAGAGAAATAAGGGGACTTAGAGTGAACAAGTCGGAACTGATTGACGCTATCGCTGCATCGGCTGACATTTCCAAAGCTACCGCAGGTAAGGCTCTGGACGCTGTGATCGACTCCGTAACGGGTGCCCTGAAAGCAGGCGACGACGTCGTTCTGGTTGGCTTCGGCACCTTCTCGGTCAAGGAGCGCGCCGAGCGCACCGGCCGCAACCCGCAAACCGGCAACGCCATCAAAATCGCTGCTGCCAAGGTTCCAGGTTTCAAGGCTGGCAAAGGCCTGAAAGACGCCGTCAACTAAGTCGTCTCTTTCAGCCGGGCCCGGCTTCGCCAGGTCCGAGCACGTTAAGGCGGGTCGCAAACGTTCCCGCCTGACACGTTTGCTAAGAAAAGGCGCATCCTCGGATGCGCCTTTCTTTTATCAGGATTCTACCCACGCTCCGCGGTTGTCGACGCAGTGGTACAGCCGTTTCTGGGGGACGCATGCTGCAAAATATCAGGGACAATTCACAAGGTTGGATTGCCAAGACCATCATCGGCCTAATCGTCGTGTTGATGGCGTTGACCGGCTTCGAGGCCATTTTCCAGGCTGCCAGCCATAGCCAGGACGCCGCCAAGGTGAACGGCCAGACCATCAGCCAGAACGAGCTGAGCCAAGCGGCCGACATGCAGCGCCGCCAGCTGATGCAACAGCTGGGCAAGGATTTCGACCCTGCACTGCTGGATGACAAGCTGCTGCGTGATGAGGCGCTCAAAGGCCTGATCACCCGCAAGCTGTTGTTGCAAGGTGCTGAAGATGCCAAGTTCGCCTTCTCCGAGGCTGCGCTGGATCAAGTGATCCTGCAAACCCCGGAATTCCAGGTTGACGGCAAGTTCAACGCCGATCGTTTCGACCAGGTCATTCGCCAGATGGGCTACGGCCGCCTGCAATTCCGCGACATGCTCGCCGAAGAAATGCTCATTGGCCAATTGCGTACCGGCCTTGCCGGCAGCAGCTTCGTCACTGACAAGCAGGTCGAGGCGTTTGCACGCCTTGAGAAGCAGACCCGTGATTTCGCCTCCCTGACCTTCAAGGCCGACCCGGCCGCGGTCAAGGTCAGCGAAGAAGAGGTCAAGGCGCACTACGAGAAGCATGCCAAGGAATTCATGTCGCCCGACCAGGTGGTCATCGATTACATCGAGCTGAAAAAGTCGGTGTTCTTCGACCAGGTCAAGGTCAGCGACGACGAACTCAAGGCCCAGTACGAGAAAGAAATCGCCAACCTCGCCGAGCAGCGCCATGCGGCGCACATTCTCATCGAGGTCAACGACAAGGTCACCGACGCCCAGGCCAAGGCCCGTGCCGAAGAGATCGAGCAGCGCCTGGCCAAGGGTGAAAACTTCGCCGCACTGGCCAAGGAGTTCTCCCAGGACCCAGGTTCGGCCAACAGCGGTGGTGACCTTGGCTTCGCCGGCCCGGGCGTGTACGACCCAGCCTTCGAAGATGCCTTGTACAAGCTGAAGGATGGCCAGGTGTCGGCCCCGGTTCGCACCGAGTTCGGTTACCACCTGATCAAGCTGCTGGGTGTCGAGGCGCCGGAAGTGCCGAGCTTTGCCAGCCTGAAAGACAAGCTCACCCGTGACCTGAAGATCCCGCTGGTGGAACAGCGCTACGTCGACGCCAGCAAGCAGTTGCAGGATGCCGCGTACGAGGCGTCTGACCTGGCTCAGCCGGCACAGGACCTGAACCTGAAGGTGCACACCTCCGCAGCCTTCGGCCGTGAGGGTGGCGAAGGTATCACCGCCAACCGTGCAGTGGTCCAGGCGGCGTTCTCGGAAGAAGTGCTGGAAGAGGGTGCCAACAGCACCGCCATCGAGCTCGATCCGGAAACCACCGTGGTGCTGCGCGTCAAGGAGCACCGCAAGCCAGAACAACTGCCGCTGGAAGCCGTGGCCAAGAACATCAGCGAACACCTGGCCAAGGAGAAGGCGACTGCCGAGCTCAAGACCAAGGCGGACAAGCTGATTGCCGGCCTGCGTGATGGTTCTGTTGCCGCTGGCAGCGTCCATGAAGGGCAGGGCTGGAAAGCCTACGAGGCGGTGACCCGCGGTGAGGAGGGTATCGACCCGGCCGAACTGCAGGCCGTGTTCCGCCTGGGCAAGCCGCAAGCCAAGGACAAGCCGGTATACAGCAGCGTGGTCCTGGGCGATGGCAGCCTGGTTGTCTTGCAGCTCAAAGGTGTCAACGAAGGCGCCGCCGCCACCGACGAAGAGAAGCAGCAGATTCGCCGCTACCTCGCGTCGCGTGCCGGCCAGCAAGACTTTGCGGCTTACCGCAAGCAGCTGGAAGCCAATGCCGATATCACCCGTTACTGAGTGATCACTGCATGACAAGACAGGCCGCATAATGCGGCCTGTCTTGTTTCTGGCCTTTTGTAGGAGCGGCCTCCTAGCGCTTCACCCCTTCGTAGTTGTCCAGCGTGTCCCGCGCAATCTCCCGCCCCAAGGCGATTAGCTCGGGGGCCTTGTAGAACTCGAAGAACCGGCACACCCGCTTCGGTACGTTGATCAACACATCTGGCGGGTAACCGGCGATCTTGTACTGCGCCAACGACGTCTGCATCACCTCGAAGCTCTGGTTGATCAGGTCCAGCAGCGAAGCCGGCCCCACGTTGTCGATGATGAACGAGCCGGTGGCCGACTTGGGTGCGCCTTCGCGCTCGGGCGCGGCCGCGGGCTGCTGGCCTTCCGGGTCGGCGACGTCCGCCAGCCATGGGCTGGGTGGGGCCAGGCCTTCGGCAACGATTTCCTGTTCGATACGTATCAGTTCTTCCGCCGGCTTGCGCCGGAACGGCAGGCGCGACCCCAGTGAGCTAAGCAGCGAATCGAAGCGCATCTTGAAGGCTGCCGGGCGTTCGATCACCGGCAACTGGTACTGCTTCTGGTTGGTGGCGTTGAGGTTGACCGCGATGATCAGGTCGCAGTGGCTGGACACCACCGGCACGATCGGCAGCGGGTTGAGAATGCCGCCATCGACCAGCATGCGGTTGCCCTGCATCACTGGGGTGAACAGGCTAGGGATCGCCGCCGAAGCGCGCATGGCCTGGTGCAGGCAACCTTCCTGAAACCAGATTTCCTGCTGGTGGGTGAGGTCGGTGGCTACGGCGGTGTAGGGAATGCGCAACTGTTCGATGTTGATGTCGCCGACGATTTTGCGGATCTGTCCGAAAACCTTGTCACCGCGGATCGCACCGAGGCGAAAGCTGACGTCGACCAGGCGCAGTACATCCAGATAGTCGAGGCTTTCGATCCAGTTGCGATACTCGTCAAGTTTGCCGGCGGCGTAGATGCCGCCAATCACTGCCCCCATGGAGCAGCCGGCAATGCAGGCAATGTCGTAGCCGCGCCGCTCTATTTCTTCGATCACCCCGATATGTGCATACCCTCGTGCACCCCCCGACCCCAACACCAGCGCCACGCGTTTACTCATGATTTTCCCTCAGCCTGTGCAACCATGGTTTAACAATGCACCCATTGCTGCCTGTGCTTCAATGTAGACCGCGCTGATCTACGCTAAGCAAAGCCCATACGCGGGCACTTTTTGCTTGCCCATGCGTCGAACAGCCACTCTTTTGACTTTGAGGAATTACCGATGAAAGCCTGGATCTGCCTTCCACTGATTGCCCTGGCCCTTGCTGGCTGTGCGGGCAAGACGGCCTACCGTGACAGCTGCGCGACCCAGCTGGATGCCGCCTGGAAGGAGCTCGACCTGGCCAAGGCCGAAGGGTTTGCCGGTACTGTCAGTTATTCGAAGGCGTTGTCGCTGCTGACGGGGGCCAAGACCCAGCAGCAGTTCGAAGGTTTTGAAGGGTGTACCAAGAAGGCCGAGAAGGCGCGTTTCTACATTCGTGAGTCGCGCGCTGGCCGCTGACCGAGGAGCGTCCCATGTCTGCCATGCTCGATCATGTCGTGTCACAAATCCTGGCCTTGCAAGTGCGCCTGCTGGCCTGCCGCGAGCGGCTTGCCGCGGATACCGACAGCGAGGCACTGCACGACCTGCGCATCGCTGTACGGCGCTTGCGCAGCCTGCTGCGGCCGCTGCGGGGGTTGCCGGGTGTCGAACAGCTGGAGGGCGCTGCCAAGTCCCTGGGCACATTGACGACGCCGTTGCGTGACCGGGAGGTGCTGGCGGCCGAGTTGGTCGAGCGGGGCTTGGTCGAGGCCGGGCAGCGGCGGCTGGCAGGGCGGGGCAAGGCCTTTGGCAGTGTCGCTGGCAGCCCGCAACTGACCCGCCTACTGGCGATCGTGGATGCGTTTCCGTTGTTCCTGCGTGCGGCGGATCGCGAGGGCCTGGCGGATGCGCTGGAAAAACGCGTCGACAAACGCCTGGTTCAGCAATGGCGCAAGCTGCGCAAGGCACTGGCAGACCCGGCCCACGATCGGCATCGGCTGCGGCTGTTGATCAAGCGTGCACGCTACGGTGATGAGGCGTATCCGCAGCTTGAGCATGCCGGAAAAAAACTGCAACGCCTGCTGAAAAAGGCTCAGGGCGACCTGGGCACTTGGCATGACCGCCTGCAATGGTTGCTGCAAGCGCGCGAGCACGCCGACCTGGCGCCGTGCAAGATCGACTGGGAGCAAGAGCTGCATGAGGCGGAGCGTCAATCCGACCTCACGCTGGAGGCTTTGCAGGTGGCGTTGAAGCAGCGATAGCCCGGCATATGACCGATTTAGGGCCTGATCGGTGTAGGAGGGCTGGTTAGTATGTTTCGATGCAGGGCGCGTGCACTACGTGCCCCCAGATCGATACGCTGCAGGAGCCTTCGTGCGATGAACTTCACTGAACTGCTCGACGCCGTGCGAGCGAATGCTGAATCGGTAACCGTCCCCCCGACATGGGCCCAGGGCCGCGCGGCCTTCGGCGGGTTGATGGCTGCCATGGTCCATGAAGCAATGCGCCTGAAATTGACCGATGACCGCCCTGTGCGCTCCTTGGCCATCAGCTTCGTGGCGCCTGCGGCGGCGGATGTACCGATTCGTTTCGAAGTCGACGTGCTGCGTGAAGGCAAGGCTGTCAGTACCTTGCTTGGCCGAGCGGTGCAGGAAGGGCAGGTGGTGACGCTGGTACAGGGCAACTTCGGTGCAGGCCGCCCCTCGGTGGTCGACATCCCGGCGCAACCGGCGTTTGCCATGAAGCCGCTGGAGCAAGCTGCCCCAGAGCTGCCTTACATCAAAGGCGTGACCCCGGAATTCATGCGCCATGTAGCCCTTCGCTGGGCGGTGGGCGGGCTGCCGTTCAGTGGCAACGATTCACGGCAGATGGGCGGCTGGGTACGCTTGCGCAACATCGCCGACGAAGCGTTGAACGTGTCTCACCTGCTGGCTTTGGTAGATGCTTGGCCACCGAGCCTGTTGCCGCACCTGAAACAGCCGGCAGCCGGCAGTACGCTGACTTGGACCATCGAATTCATCCAGCCCACGCCAAAGCTGTCGACGCTGGACTGGTGCCGCTATTGCGTCGAGACCGAGTACGCGCGTGATGGTTATGGGCATGCCGCCGCCGCGCTCTGGTCGGAAAAGGGCGAGTTGCTGGCGCTAAGCCGTCAAACGGTAACAGTTTTCGCCTAGATGTCCTCTTCAGCCTTCAGTGGCGATGCTTGTGCCGTTCGCGCCAAGCCCGCCACCAGGCACCGCTCAGTACAAAGCGCGGAAAGGTGATGAACTGTTCCGTCAGCAGGCGCTGTACGGCGTCCTTGCGGTTGGCAAACGGCTCGGGTTGTTGAGCTTCTAGTCGATGCCCGTGACGTTGCAAGCCCAGGCCAGCGATCAGAGAAATGATGCCAACGGCAAGCTGACCCAGGTCCAGGGCAAACAGGCCGGACAGCACCAGCAGCACACCGAGAATGAACAGAGGTACGGCAATCAGGTGCAGCGCCAGGTTGGTCGGGTGGCGATGGTTATGGTGATAGCCACGCCATTGCCAGGCGGGCAGATTGGGCAGGCGTTTGCTCATGGGCATTTCCTCTCGGTCATGCCCAAAGCTTAGTGCGGCCACGGGGAGGGGGCCAATCGAGCCTGGCTATCGTGGCTAGCTAAGGTGACTATAGCTTGAGCTGGCCTATGGCCTTGTTCAGCTCGCCAGCAAGGGTCGCTAATTCGTTGCTGGTGGTGGCCGAGCCGACGGTCTGTTGCACGGTGTGTTCGGTGACATCACGGATGCTCACCACCGCCCGGTTCATTTCTTCGGCCACCTGGCTTTGCTCTTCGGCAGCTACGGCGATTTGGGTATTGCTTTCGCGCATCTGCGCCACTGCACCGGTAATCTCGGCCAGCGCCTCACCGGCTGCCTGGGCCTGTTTAACGCAATCGTCGGCCTTGTACGAGCTTTCCTGCATGAACTCCACTGCATCGCGGGTGCCGGACTGAAGCGCGGAGACCATGGTGGTGATCTCGTCGGTCGAGGTCTGCACGCGTTTGGCCAGGTTGCGTACTTCATCGGCGACCACCGCGAAGCCGCGGCCCAAGTCACCCGCGCGTGCTGCTTCGATGGCGGCGTTCAGTGCCAGCAGGTTGGTTTGCTCGGCAATGCTGTGGATCACCCCCACCACGCCGTTGATCTTCTGGCTGTCCTCGGCCAGTTGGCGGATCATCTCGGCGGTCTGCTGCACGCCGCTGGATAGCCCTGCGATCGAATCTTGTACGCGGCTGACCACTTCCTGGCCGCTGCCGGCGAGCGTATCGGCCGTCTGCGACAGGTCGCGGGTAGCGCCGGCATGCTGGGCAATGTGGTGCACCGTGGCCGACATCTCGTTGATGGCCGTGGCGGCCTGGTCGGTTTCGCTTTGCTGGCCGAGCATGCCGTGGCGCACGTCGTTCATGCTAGACGCCAGGCGCGCTGCGCCGGCGTCGAGTTGCGCGGCGGTGAGGGCCACGGTGCTGACCACACGGTGGTAGGTCGACTGCATGGCATTGAAGGCCCCGGCCATCTGGCCGACTTCGTCGCCACATGCCAACGGCACCCGCGCCGACAAGTCGCCGGTCTTCTCCACGTGCAGCATGACGTCCTTGAGGGTGTTGAGCTGGCTGAGCAGGAAGCGGATCAGCAACTGCGAAGCTCCGAGCATGGCCAGCATCAGGATCAGTACGCACACGGCGTAGTTGGTGAAGCGTTCGAAGAACACCTGGCGCACGCTTGGTGACTGGGCCACTACGGCAACCTGCTGGTCGCCGTGTTGCAGCACCTGGGCGCCGCGCAGCGGGTTGTCGCCCAGCAGCCACGCGGCGGGCAGGTCGACCCAGCCCTGGGCGTTGCGCAGGGCTTCGATCGGTTCGCCAGCAAAACGTGGCGTCTGGCCCGGCAACCAGCTGATGACATTGGCTTGCCGGGGCAGCGCTTGCCCGGCAGGCCAGGCGGACAACAGCTGGGCTTGTGCCGCAGCTTGCGCCTGGGCCGCGTCGGCGCGGGCGCGTTGCTCCAGGTGCACGGCGTAGAGCACCAGCAGCAAGGTCGTGACAAAGGCCACCGCGTTGACGGCCCAGAACTTGTACTTCAGGGAAACATTGCTAAGCCAGGCACCCATGGGCAGGTCTTCTCTGAGTTGAGCGGAAACAATATTGGCAAGGTGCCATCATTGTGCCTGCACCCGACAGAGGCATTCTTGATATGTATCAAGAAAAAACAGGGCAGGGGTTAATGCCAGTCAGTTAAGCTTCATCCGCCTTAATTGGGGCCGCGCAGCGGCCCCCTAGGCCCTAACTGACTGGCATTAGGGCTGGGGCCAGCTTAGGCTAGCCGAAAGAATGCCCGTGCAGCCGCCGTCGTATGGGCTGCCGTGTGCTCCACGGGCTCGCCCCGGTGCAACGCCACTTCCCTCAGCACCTCCGGTAGAAACGCCGGTTCGTTACGGCCGTTTTTAGGCTTGGGCCTCAGACTGCGCGGCAGTAGGTAGGGCGCATCACTCTCGAGCATCAGGCGGCCTTCCGGGATGTTGCCGACCAGGGGATGCAGGTGCGTTCCGCGGCGTTCATCGCATATCCAGCCGGTTATGCCGATGTGCAGGTCCATGTCCAGATAGGCGAACAATGCTTCACGCTCGCCGGTAAAACAGTGCACCACGGCACCGCTCAGGTGGTCGCGGTAGCCCTTGAGGATGGCCAGTAAGCGCTCGCTGGCATCACGTTCGTGCAGAAACACCGGTAAGCCCAGTTCGGCAGCCAGCGCCAGTTGAGCTTCCAAGGCCTTTTCCTGCAGCGGGCGAGGGGAGAAGTCGCGGTTGAAGTCCAGGCCGCATTCGCCCACTGCCCGTACCCGTTGCTCATTCAGCAATTGGCGCAGCTGACGCTCGCTGTTGGCATCCCAGGATTTGGCATCGTGAGGGTGCACGCCAGCGGTGGCGAACAGGTGTTCAGCGCTTGCATCCAGCTGCTGGCACAGCTCCAGCGCCTGCTCGCTGACCGCCAGGCTGGTGCCCGTCAGGACCATTTGCGCCACGCCAGCTTCGATGGCGCGCTCGACGATGGCCGCCTGTTGGTCGTGGAAACTGCTGTTGGTCAGGTTGACGCCGATATCGATCAGTTGCATGGTGCTATCTCTGCCGCGGGGCGGCCAGCATAGCAAAATCCGCGTTTTTCGGAAAAAACCAAGAACTTCATGCTGTTGCCGTGGTCTTCTGCCGTCATTTATCACGAAGCGGCGATGCCACATGAACGCCGCCCACCGACCTCGGACACGCTCTCGCATGCTGCGATACCTGCTGACCTTCCTGCTGATGCTTGGGCTGACCACTGCCGGTGCTGCCCAGGCACGTCTGCCAGGGCCGCAGCAGAATATCCCGCCCAGCAAGCTGCGTGACCTGCAGCAGATCCGTAGCAGCAAGGTGCTGCGGGTGTTGGTCAATCAAAGCCGCAACAGCTCTGGCGAGGTCAAGGGCGAGCCGGTCGGCATCGAATACTATCGCTTGCGTGCGCTTGAGCATTACCTGAATGCTCGGGCTGGCGATGGGCAGCAGATTCAGCTGAAACTCATCCCCCGCGCCAAAGAGCAGTTACTGGGTGCCCTGCAGCGCGGCGAAGGGGACTTGGCTGCCCCGGGCGAACTGCTCGACCCGGTGGTGGTACGGGGCGTCAGCAGTAGCGCGCCGGTGCTCGACCAAGTGCCGCTGTTGCTGGTCGGGCGCAAAGGCGAGCGCAGCTTCAGCCATGTCGAGCAGTTGTCGGGGCGTACGGTCGCCTTGACCAGTGCCAGTGCCGCCGGGCCTTTGATCCAGCAGGTGAACCAGCAATTGGCCTTGCGCAAGCGTGCGCCAATCAAGGTGGAGTGGGTCGACTCGACCCTGGCGGTGGAAGACGTGCTGGAAATGGTCCAGGCCGGTATCTATCACCTGACAGTGGTCGAGCGCCCGATTGCCCTGCGTTGGGCCAGGGTGATGCCGCGTCTGCGCCTGGACAGCCGTGTGCACCTGGGGGCGCCGCAAGCCATGCGCTGGTACGTGGGGCGCGACGCGCCGCAGCTGCTGGCCAGCGTCGATCGCTTTCTGCAGGGTTACCGCGCACCGGATAACCAGGATGCCGCGTTCGAGCGCATCTACCGTCGCCAGTACCGCGTACACAACCCCTTGGCGAGCAAGGATCGGCAGCGGCTGAGCGCAGTGCGTGCGGTGCTGCAGAAGCATGGCGAGGCGCAGCAAATCGACTGGCTCAACCTGGCCGCGCTCGCCTTCAAGGAATCGACACTCAACCCATCGGCCCGCGGCACGGGCGGCGCCCATGGCCTGATGCAGATTACCCCGTCGGCCGCGCAACGGGTCGGGGTGAGCAATACCGCCACGGTCGATGGCAACGTCCAAGCCAGTGCCCGCTACCTGGCGCTGATCCGGCGCAAATTCTTTGCCAGTGCCCAGATCAACGAGCGAGAGCGCATGGCGTTTGTGCTGGCGGCCTATAACCTGGGGCCTGAACGGGTCCAGGCGATGCGTGCCGAAGCCCGCCGTCGGGGGCTCAACGGCAACCAGTGGTTCTTCCAGACCGAGCGCATTGCGATGGAGCAGGTGGGCATGGGGCCAGTCAACTTCGTCAACAGTGTCAACAAGTACTTCCTGGCGTTCAACCGTGAGCGTGCTGTTCTGGAGCGAGTAGCCAAGCGCTGACAAATCGATTTTGTCGATTGTTATGTTGGGGTTTTTGCGATTTTCATATTCATTGAATTGATTATGATGGCGCCATTCCAACACAACTTCCCGGATTCAAGGACGCCACATCATGAACACCACCTCCCTCAACGCAGTGATCGCAACCCGTGCAGGCGCTGGCCTCAGCGTGATCCGTATCCTGGTCGGCATCATCTTCATGGCGCATGGCGCGCAGAAGCTGTTCGGCCTGTTTGGCGGCTATGGCCTGGAGGGCACCGGCCAGTGGATGGAAAGCATCGGGCTGGCACCGGGTTACCTGATGGCCTTGCTGTCTGGCAGCGCCGAGTTCTTCGGCGGCCTGGCCCTGGTGATCGGCCTGCTGGCACGCCCAGCGGCCCTGGCGCTGACGGTCACCCTGGTGGTGGCGATCTTTTCGGTGCACATCGGCAACGGCCTGTTCATGGCCAACAACGGTTATGAATTTGCCCTGGCGCTGCTGGCCGGCACCCTGGCGGTGATGATCGAAGGTGCAGGTCGCTTCTCCCTCGACCGCCTGATCGCCCGCTGACAGGCCCCGGGCCTCAAGCTGCATCGTGCAGCTTGAGGCTTGAATCTTTGCGCTTGTAGCTCTAGCATACCGCCTGCGCCGATTTAAACAGCTACTTGCGGGGCGCAGGAGAGGCCCCCTCCGGGTCATCCGAAATACCGCTAAAGCGCTGGTTCGGTGACGCCTCCCACCGCTGCCCAGCGGGATTCGCGAGGCGGAGAGAAGCACCATGAGTTGCCCACGTAGCCCACGTACTAGCGTCTGTTTGAGCCCGTTGCCTGCAAACGAGGCCTCCCGCACACCGCGCATCCTGCTCGGTGGCCAGCATCAGCCTACCCTTTTGCGTCATCTCGAAGGCCTTTCACGTCGCAAGGGCCAGGCGCGTGCCTTTCTAATCCAGTTCACCGAAACCTGCTGCCATCTCGCGCAGTACGGCAACGACCGTTTCGATTTGGCGGTCATTCAGGCCCCGGCCTCTGCCGAGGCTGCCGAAGTCATTGGCCATCTCACCCGCATCGCTCGTCAAGGCCTGATCACCCGCCGTTGAGGAGAACGCAGTTGAGCACCAACATCATCACCACCGAAGGCCATGAGGCCCTGAAAAAAGAGCTGGATCACCTGTGGCGTGTCTACCGCCCCGAGATCACCCAGAAGGTGACCTGGGCGGCATCGCTGGGTGATCGCAGCGAGAATGCCGATTACCAATACAACAAGAAGCTGTTGCGCGAGATCGACCGCCGGGTCCGGTACCTGCGCAAGCGCCTTGAGGATGTAAAGGTCGTGGCGTATTCGCCAGAGCAGGAAGGGAAGGTGTTTTTCGGTGCCTGGGTCGAGATCGAGAACGACGAGGGCGAGACCAAGAAGTTTCGCATTGTCGGGTATGACGAGATCTATGGGCGTAACGACTACATCTCGATCGACTCACCCATGGCCCGTGCCTTGCTCAAAAAGGAGGAGGGCGACGAGGTGGTGGTGCAGACCCCGACCGGCGACGCGGCCTGGTACGTCAACAGCATCAGCTACGTGTAGGAACGGCCCTAGGGGTATAACGCGGTCGATGTGGGAGCGGCCTTGTGCCGCGATGGGCCGCAGAGCGGCCCCAGCATTCTTAAGTGAACAGCATTACGCTCCTGTAGCGGTTTTTTCACCCCTCCCGCAACACCGTCAACGGGCTGGCATTGAGCGCCCGCCGCGTGCCGAGCACCCCAGCACCCCCCACCAGCACTGCCCCCGCCAGGGGTAACACGAGCAGCCACGGGTGCGGGTTCCATTGCAGGTCGAAGGCATAGCGGTACAGCACCAGCGTGATCAACTCGCAACCCAGTGCAGCCAGCAACCCGCTGGCTGCGCCCAGCAGGCCAAACTCGATACGTCTTGCCTTGACCAGCAATGGCCGTGCCGCGCCCAGTGCCCGCAGCAGGGCGCCTTGGCGAATGCGTTCGTCCAGTGTTGCCTGCAAGCCGGCGAACAGCACCGCCAAGCCTGCCGCCAAGACGAACAGCAGTACGTACTCGACCGCCAGGGTGACCTGAGCAAGGATGCTGCGCAGCTGATCCAGCAACGCGTCAACCTGCAGGATGGTCACCGCCGGGAAAGCCCGTGACAGCGCGACCACATCCAGGTCATGGCCTGGGGCCAGATAGAAGCTGGTGAGGTAAGTCGTGGGCAACCCCTGCAGCGTGCCAGGCTGGAAGATCATGTAGAAGTTCGGCTGGAAGCTGTCCCAGTGCACACTGCGCAGGCTGCTGACCCGGGCCTGGCGTTGCTGGCCACCGATGTCGAAGGTCAGCAGGTCACCCAGTTGCAGCTTCAGGCTCGTGGCCAGTTCGGCTTCCACCGAAACGCCCGGTATCTCGTCGCCCGACGGCAGTGCCTGCCACCATTCGCCTGCCGTCAGTGCATTGCCATTGGGCAGTTCGGCGGCCCAGGTCAGGCTGAGGTCGCGTTGCACGGCGCGCTCGCCGGCGGAGTCTTTGCTGACGATCTGCTGCACCGGTTGCTGGTTGATCTGGATCAGGCGGCCGGGCGTTACCGGGTACAGCGGTGCCGAGGCCGCATTGACCTGCTGCAGGTGTTGAGCGAAGGGCTCACGATCATCCGGCAGGATGTTCAGGGCGAAGTGGTTGGGTGCATCCTTGGGCAATTGTGCCTGCCATGTGTCGAGCAGCTCGGCACGCAGCAATGCGACCAGCGCCATGGCCAGCAGAATCAGGCCAAAAGCCAGGGCCTGGCCAGCGGCGGCCAACGGATGGCGCAACAATTGCCCGAGCCCAAGGCGCCAGGCCAGCGGGGCACCGACCAACAGTTGGCGCAAGCTGCGCAGGCCCAGTAGCAGCAGGCCGCCGAGCACCACCGCCGCGACCAGGCCACCGCCCAGCAGTGCGAAGGTCAGCAGCAGGTCGAGGCTCAGGCGCCACATGATCAGGCCCAGGGCCAACAAGGCGGCGCCATACACCAGCCAACTGCTGGGTGGCACCGGCAGCAGGTCACGGCGCAGCACGCGCAGCGGGGGTACCTGGCCGAGGGCGGCAATGGGCGGCAGGGCGAAGCCGGCCAGGGCGACCAGCCCGGTGCCGATGCCGGCCAGCGCGGGTACGACACCGCCAGGCGGAACGACGCTCGGCAGCAGGCCGTGCAGCAGCCGGAACAGGCCCAGTTGCGCCAACCAGCCGAGCAGGGCGCCTGCCACGGCAGCCACCAGGCCAAGCATGGCCAGCTGTACACAGTACAGGCCCAGGGCCTGCCGACGGGAAAGGCCCAGGCAGCGAAGCAGCGCACTGGCATCCAGGCGCCGGGCGGCGTAGCGGCTGGCCGACATGGCCACGGCGACGCCGGCCAGCAATACCGCCACCAGGCTTGCCATGTTCAGGTAGCGCTCGGCTTTGCTCAGGGCGCCCCCGATCTGGCGGTTGCCATCGCGGGTGTCGAGCAGGCGCTGGTTGGCCGCGAGGTTTTTCTCCACGGCCTGGCGATACTGGGCCAGCGCTTCGACGTCGCCGCGCCACAGGTCGCGGTAGGACACCCGGCTGCCCGGCTGGATCACCCCGGTCGCGGCCAGGTCCGCCAGGTTCATCATTACCCGCGGGGTCAGGCTATAGAAGTTGTTGGCGCGGTCCGGCTCGTAGGTCAGTACGCGGCTCATGCGCAGGGTTTTCATGCCCACGTCGATGCTGTCACCGATCGCTAGCCCCAGCGCGGCCAGCAGCCTTGGTTCGACCCAGGCCTCCCCGGGCGCCGGGCCACCCCCGGGGGTTTCCTGGGCATAGGGGGCGGCGGCACTGCGGACTTGCCCGCGCAAGGGGTAGGCGCCGTCGGCGGCCTTGACGCTGGACAGCTGGATGCCGCTGTCTCCGCCCACCACGCTGGTGAATTCGACCACTTGGGCGTGGCGCAAGCCGAGGGCCTTGCCTGCGCTGATCTGTTCGTCCCGGGCAGGTGCGCTGCCTTGCAGCACCAGGTCGGCACCGAGGAATTCGCTGGCACGTAACTGCATGGCGCCGTTGAGGCGGGCACCGAAGTAACCAATCGCCGTACTGGCCGCAACGGCCACCAGCAGGGCAAAGAACAGCACGCGCACTTCGCTGGCGCGGATGTCGCGCAGCAACTGGCGCAACGCCAAGCCGCACAATCGGGAGAAGGGCATGCTGGTCATGGGCTCAGACCTCCACCGGGGCCACCAGGCGGCCGGCGTCCAGGCGGATAAGGCGCCGGCAGCGTCTGGCCAGGCGTTCGTCATGGGTGACCAGTACCAACGTGGTGCCGCGCTCCTTGTTCAATTCGAACAGCAGGTCGCTGATGCGTTCGCCGGTGTGGCTGTCGAGGTTGCCGGTGGGCTCGTCGGCGAACAGCACGGCAGGTTGTGCCGCGAAGGCGCGGGCAATCGCCACCCGTTGTTGCTCGCCACCGGACAGCTGGCGCGGGGTGTGGCTCAGGCGCTTGCCCAGGCCAACCCGTTCGAGCAGGGTGCGCGCGTGTTCGCGGGCATCACGGCGGCCGTCCAGCTCCAGAGGCAGCATGACGTTCTCCAAGGCGTTGAGGCTGTCTAGCAACTGGAATGACTGGAATACGAAGCCGACATGCTCGGCGCGCACGCGGGCGCGCTGGTCTTCGTCCAGTGGGCCCAGGTCATGCCCGGCGAGGATGACCTTGCCGGCGCTGGGCTGGTCGAGGCCGGCGAGCAAGCCGAGCAACGTCGACTTGCCTGAGCCCGAAGCACCGACGATGGCCAGGCTGTCGCCTTGGGCGAGATCGAGGGAGAGGGCGTGGAGGATGGTCAGATCGCCTTCCGCGCTGGGGACCACTTTGCTAAGGTTCTGCGCAACGAGAATGCTGGGGCCCATGGAGAATCCAATGCGAATGTGGTGGTTGAGTGCCGGTCTGGCCTTGTGTTGCCTGGCCCAGAGCGCCACGGCGGGAACGGTGCTGGTGGTTGGCGATAGTATCAGCGCCGGTTTTGGCCTGGATAGCCGCCAGGGGTGGGTCTCTTTGTTGCAGACCCGGCTCAAGGACGAAGGTTTCGATGATCAGGTGGTCAATGCTTCGATCAGCGGCGATACCAGTGCAGGAGGCCAGGCGCGGCTGCCGGCGCTGCTTGCAGCGCACAAGCCGGCGGTGGTGGTGCTGGAGTTGGGCGGCAATGACGGGCTGCGCGGGCAGCCGCCGCAGCAATTGCAACAAAATCTTGCTTCGATGATCGAGAGCGCTCGGCAAGCAGGTGCCAAGGTGCTGTTGCTGGGGATGCGCCTGCCGCCCAACTATGGTGTGCGTTACACCACGGCGTTTGCCCAGGTGTATGAACAGTTGGCTGCGGAAAAACAGGTGCCGTTGGTGCCGTTTTTCCTGGAGGGTGTGGGCGGTGTGCCGGCGCTGATGCAAGCTGATGGCATCCATCCTGCGCAAGGTGCCCAGCAGCGCCTGCTGGAAAATGCCTGGCCGGCGATAAAACCCTTGCTGTGACGCTTTAAACGGGGCCGGCTTTCGGCTAAGGTTGCGCCCCCCGTTTCGAGAGCCCCCGATGCCGCGCCCTGCCTGGTCCCTTTATGCCTACCAACTGATCGAGCCTGACGAACAGCTCGACCTGTTTGCCTGCCAGGAAGTTCGCGTCCACCTGGCGGCCCGCCAGCTTGAGCTGGGCGTGCCGGTCGACCGTACCTTGTGCGGCGGTTTGCTGCCCGCGCAGCCGCGCTGGTCCGGGGTGCAACGGTCGATCTACCGCGACGACCGCCTGTGCGCACTCTGCCGCGCCATTCTCGACGCCCAGCGGCGCGGCATGCGCCCGGTGTGGCCGCAGCTTTGATGCCAAACCTGACACACCTTTCATCATCTGAAACGCTTGCGTGACGCCAATGCCTCCCGCTTGCATCGGTGCGGGTGTACAATCGATCCTCTTGACCCACCTTTCGAAGGATTTACCGGATGTTGCCGCGCTTTCCTGCCGTCACCCGTAGCCTGTCCCTGGCCGCCCTGCTGGTAGCGGGCCCCGCTGCTGCGCTGGAGCTGCCATTGCCACCCCCCGGTGAAGACATCGTCGGCCAGGTGCAGGTGATCAAGGCAAAGTACGAAGACACCTTCGCCGATATCGGCACTGCCAACGACCTTGGCTACCTGGAAATGATCGCCGCCAACCCGGGCGTCGACCCTTGGTTGCCGGGTGCCGGTACCGAAATCATCCTGCCGACCCGCTATGTGCTGCCGCCGGGGCCGCGCGAAGGCGTGGTCATCAACCTGGCCGAGTACCGTCTGTACTACTACCCGAAAGGGCAGAGCGTGGTGTACACCTTCCCGCTGGGCATTGGTCGTGAAGGTTGGGGTTCGCCAATCGCCAATACCAAGATCACCGCCAAAACCCCGAACCCGACCTGGACCCCGCCCGCTTCCATCCGCGCCGAGCACGCCGCCGACGGCGACATCCTGCCGACCGTGGTGCCTGCCGGGCCGGACAATCCGCTGGGCCCGTTCAAGTTCACCCTGGGTGTACCAGGTTACCTGATTCATGGTTCAAACAAGAAGTTTGGCATCGGCATGCGCACCAGTCACGGTTGCTTCCGCATGCTCAACAACAACGTGGTCGAGCTGTCGAAGATGGTGCCGGTAGGTACCCCAGTGCGCATCATCAACGAGCCTTACAAGTTCGGTATCAGTGCTGGCAAGGTCTACCTCGAAGCGCACACGCCGTTGGACGATCAAGGTAATCCGTCGGTGGTGGATAAGCACACTGCGGTTATCAATGCATTGCTCAAGCGTGAAGACCTGGCGAACAACCTGCGCATGAACTGGGACATGGTGCGTGACGTTGTCGCCGCTGAAGATGGCATGCCCGTCGAAATTGCCGTCCCAGTCGATAATCAGGGTACGGCGCCGATGGTTTCGAGCATCCCGCCTGAACTGCAGTAAGCGTTCGCGAGCTGCCCAGGGCCTGCCTTAGTGCAGGCCTTTTCGTTTGTGCACTGCTTGTTGCGGGGCAATAAAAAAGCCGACCCACAAGTGGGTCGGCTTCATAACAATCCGTGAGGACTATTACTTGCGGCTGGCTTTGTCCAGCATACGCAGAGCGCGCTCATTGGCTTCGTCAGCGGTTTGCTGAGCCTTCTGAGCGGCTGCCAGTGCGTCGTCAGCCTTACGGTAGGCTTCGTCTGCACGAGCTTGAGCGCGAGCTGCTGCGTCTTCAGTCGCAGTCAGACGAGCTTCGGTTTCTTTGGATACGCTGCTGCAACCGGTAGCCAGAACTGCGGCCAGAGCCAGAGCAGAGAATTTCAGAACGTTGTTCATCGTGTTCCCCTTCAAGGACTTTCTATTAAAGAGCCATCTCTCGGAAAAGAGAAACTGGCCGGCGTACATAGTACCCATTACTTGTAGTAAGTAAACTGACAGAGCGCAAGAACTGCAAAAAAAATGTTGCTCCAGGTCACGCCGACAAGATTTGCGACGCGTTTGTGAAAAAAACGTACAGGGGCCGCAACCGTCTGTACTACGGGAACTTTTTTGTTGAACTAACGGTGACTTTGTCTGTCGTTCAGCGTCTTAAGCCCTACAACATCCGGCGGCTGTTGGCGTAACGGGAAGAGTCCATTAGCGACGTTTTTTGCCGTTTTTTAACCGTTGCCACCTTGAGCAATCCTGCTTGCCGCGCCTACTATCTTGTGAATGCCCGAGGGTAGAACGATTGCAATCGTCCTGTGGTCCAAGGGGCAACAGGTGGCGTAGAGGATTCTGTGCCGGATAAACCACCATCGGTTAAGGTATGGGTCTGCCGAGAAGACCTGCGAGGAGTAGTGATGAGCGAAGCGCTGACCATCCACCATGACCAGGCCGGTCATCAGTTCGAGACCAACGTGGACGGTCATCGTGCCTATCTGACGTACATGGATCTGGGCAAGCAGACGCTGGACATCTATCGCACCTTCGTGCCTAACGCCCTGCGCGGGCGTGGCATTGCCGCAGCGCTGACCGAGCGGGCCCTGGAGTATGCCGAGCAGATGGGGTACACGGTGATTCCGTCGTGCTCTTATGTAGAACGCTACATGGAACGCCAGCAGCGTCATTCGAGCAAAGTCTGAACCTGTAAAAAAAAGGGCCGCTTAGCGGCCCTTTTTTTTGTCAGCCGCGCTGGCGCTGCGGCAGTACATCCTTGAGCTTGGCGTGCATGCTGCGCAAGGTCTTCTCAGTCGCAGACCAGTCAATACAGGCGTCGGTCACCGAAACACCATATTGCAGTTCGTTCAGGTCTTTCGGAATCGACTGGCAGCCCCAGTTCAGGTGGCTCTCGACCATCAGGCCGATGATCGACTGGTTACCTTCGAGAATTTGGTTGGCGACGTTTTCCATCACCAGTGGCTGCAGGGCCGGGTCCTTGTTGGAGTTGGCGTGGCTGCAGTCGACCATGATGTTGGCCTTGATCTTGGCCTTGGCCAGGTCCTGTTCGCACAAGGCAACGCTGACCGAATCATAATTCGGCTTGCCATTGCCGCCGCGCAGCACCACGTGACCGTAAGGGTTGCCCTTGGTGGTGACGATCGAAACACCGCCTTCCTGGTTAATACCAAGGAAGCGGTGCGGTTTGGACACCGACTGCAGGGCGTTGATCGCAACGGTCAGGCCGCCATCGGTGCCGTTCTTGAAGCCGACCGCTGAAGACAGGCCCGAGGCCATTTCGCGGTGGGTCTGGGATTCGGTGGTGCGGGCGCCGATGGCCGACCAGCTGATCAGGTCCTGCAGGTACTGCGGGGAGATCGGGTCGAGCGCTTCGGTAGCGGTCGGCAGGCCCATTTCAGCCAGGTCCAGCAGCAGTTGGCGGCCGATGTGCAGGCCGTCCTGGATCTTGAACGAGTCATCCAGGTACGGATCGTTGATCAGGCCTTTCCAGCCTACGGTGGTGCGCGGCTTCTCGAAGTACACGCGCATGACCAGATAGAGGGTGTCGGAGACTTCCGCAGCCAATACCTTCAGGCGTTCGGCGTACTCGTGGGCAGCCTTGATGTCGTGGATGGAGCAGGGGCCGACCACGACGAACAGGCGATGGTCCTTGCCGTCGAGAATATCGCGCACCACTTGGCGGCCGGCAGTCACGGTCTGCAGGGCCGTGGCGCTGAGGGGGATTTCCTTCTTGAGCTGATCGGGCGTGATCAGGGTCTCGTTGGAGGCAACGTTTAAGTCGTCGATCGGTAAATCAGCCATCGTGTTACTCGTCAGGTCACGGGTGCCGGCCGCCAGCAATCCCCGTGCGGCCCAGCAGCAAGAATGTTCGCAGCGGGGAGCCGAACCTTAGCGCGTTACAGGTGGCGCGACAATGGGCTTTGGCCCGTCAGGGCAGGGATTTTCCCGTGCTGGCGGCGCCGTTGCGCGATTGGGGTGCCCAGCGGGCCGCAACCGGTGTAAAAAAGCGCTCTGACATTTACCTGGAGATCGGCATGCATCCGCGCAAACCACGTATCGGGATCATCGGCAGTGGTGCCATCGGCGGCTTTTATGGGTTGATGCTGGCGCGGGCCGGTTTCGACGTGCACTTCCTGTTGCGCAGCGAATACGAGGTGGTGCGCGACCAGGGGCTGGTGCTTGAAAGTGCCGTGCATGGCGCGTTGCAGATGCAGGTTCAGGCGTATGCCAATGTTGCCGACATGCCGCAGTGCGACTGGCTGCTGGTGGGCGCCAAGGCCACCAGCAACGACCAGCTGGCGCCGCTGATCGTGCAGGCCGCTGCACCTGACGCACGCGTGGTGCTGCTGCAGAATGGCCTGGGCGTGGAGGAGCAACTGCGCCCGGCATTGCGCGACGACATGCACCTGCTCGGCGGCCTGTGCTTCATTTGCGTCAATCGCCAGTCCCCGGGTGTGATCCGCCATCAGGCACTGGGTACGGTCAACCTGGGCTATCACAGTGGGCCGGCAAGCGAGGGTGGTGCTGCGCTGGTCAAGGAGGGGGCAGGGCTGTTCCAGGCGGCGGGTATCGATTCGCAGGCCATGGACAACCTGAGCCAGGCCCGTTGGCAGAAGCTGGTGTGGAACGTGCCGTATAACGGGCTTTCGGTGTTGCTCGGCGCCAGCACCACGCCGCTGATGGCCGCCCCGCATAGCCGGGCGTTGATCCAGGCATTGATGGACGAGGTGGTGCAAGGCGCTGCAGCGTGTGGCCATGTGCTGCCCGAGGGGTATGCCGAGCATCTGTTCCAGGTCACCGAACGGATGCCCGACTACTGGCCAAGCATGTACCACGACCATGCCCAGCAGCGCCCGCTGGAGCTTCAGGCCATTTATGGCGAGCCGCTGGCGCGCGCACGGGCGGCGGGCTGCAGCTTGCCGCGCATGGAGATGCTGTACCAGGCGCTGTCGTTCATCAGCCGCGATACACGCCCCATCTGACGCCTCCTGCGGCCCGCGCCAGCAGCACGCCGGACGGCAAAGCGTGCGTGCGGCGCGCTGCTAAGCTGAAGCTTGCTCTGCCGCAGCGGCAGTCGAGGAGGTCGAATGATCCGCTCCATGCTGTACGCCACCGACCTCGGTGTCTACGCCCCTTTTGTCATGCAGCACGCCCTGGCATTGGCGCGCACGTTCAATGCCGAGTTGTATGTGATTCACGCCGTGGAGCCCATGGGCCAGTTCGCCGAGTCGCTGCTGCAAAGCTATCTCGATGAGCAGACGCTTGACCAGTTGCACAGCCAGGGCGTCAACACGGTCATGGCCAATATCGAACAGCGCGTGCTGGAAAATTTTCGCGATGAACTGGGCGAGGAGGCGGACCTTGCGGTCATCAAGGCGGTGCGTGTGCGCCAGGGTGACCCTGCCCAGGTCATACTCGACCAGGCGCAGCGCTTGAGCGTCGATCTGCTGATTTTCGGAAGCCACAGTGCCGGTGCGGGCGTTGATGTGCCGCTGGGGCGAACGGCGGTGCGGTTGCTGCAGTTGTCGCCTGTGCCGGTGTATATGGTGCCGCTTGCACAGCACCTGGGACGTAGGAAAACGTGAAGCTGGCCGTAGGCTAGTACTGGGGCGCGTGTAACAAAATAGTTCTAGATTTATTTCCAGAACCACTAATATAGTTATATATCGTCGCTGCCTGCTGCCGCTGACTCACCGCTGAACCGAGGGAAACCTATGAAGCTTCAACAACTGCGCTACATCTGGGAAGTGGCGCACCACGACCTCAACGTCTCCGCGACGGCGCAGAGCCTGTATACCTCCCAGCCAGGTATCAGCAAGCAGATCCGTTTGCTCGAAGATGAGCTGGGCGTTGAAGTCTTTGCCCGCAGCGGCAAGCACCTGACCCGCGTCACGCCGGCAGGTGAGCGCATCATCAATACCGCTGGCGAAATCCTGCGCAAGGTCGAGAGCATCAAGCAGATCGCCCAGGAATTCTCCAACGAGAAGAAGGGCACCCTGTCCATCGCCACCACGCACACCCAGGCCCGCTACGCGCTGCCGCCGGTGATCAGCAGCTTCATCAAGCAGTACCCGGAAGTGGCCCTGCACATGCACCAGGGCTCGCCGATGCAAATTGCCGAGATGGCCGCTGATGGCACTGTCGACTTCGCCATCGCCACCGAGGCGCTGGAGTTGTTCGGCGACCTGATCATGATGCCGTGCTACAAGTGGAACCGCTGCGTGGTGGTTCCGCAGGGGCACCCGCTGACCAAGCTGCCGAAGCTGACCCTGGAAGCCGTTGCCGAATACCCGATCGTCACTTACGTGTTCGGTTTTACCGGCCGTTCCAAGCTGGACGAAGCCTTCAACCATCGCGGCCTGACGCCGAAAGTGGTGTTCACCGCCGCCGACGCCGACGTGATCAAGACTTACGTGCGCCTGGGTCTGGGTGTGGGCATCGTGGCCAAGATGGCCGTCGACACCAAGCTCGACAGCGACCTGGTGGCCCTGGATGCCAGCGAACTGTTCGAGGCCAGCATCACCAAGATCGGCTTCCGCCGTGGCACTTTCCTGCGCGGCTTCATGTGCGACTTCATCGAGAAGTTCGCCCCGCACCTGACCCGCGAAGTGATGGCCAAAGCCATCCAGTGCCATAACAAGCAAGAGCTTGAAGAGCTGTTCGAAGGCGTCGAGCTGCCGGTGCACTAAGCCGTTCGAGCATGAAAAAACCGGCCCAGTGGGCCGGTTTTTCTTTACCTGTCGATCAGCCTTTGCTGATCAGGTTGCCGGCGTGCAGGCCGCATTCCTTCTGGGTCGACTCTTCCCACCACCAGCGGCCTTCGCGCTCGTGCTGGTTCGGCAGCACCGGCCGTGTGCACGGTTCGCAGCCAATGCTGATGAAGCCGCGCTCGTGCAGGCTGTTATAGGGCAGCTCGAGCATGCGGATGTAGCCCCACACTTCTTCGCTGCTCATCTGTGCCAGCGGGTTGAACTTGTACAGGGGGCGCTCGGGGGTAGAGAAGGCGCTGTCGATTTCCAGTGCCGCCACCTGGCTACGCGTGCCTGGGCTCTGGTCGCGACGCTGGCCGGTGGCCCAGGCGCTTACCGTGGCCAGTTTGCGGCGCAGGGGTTCGATCTTGCGGATGCCGCAGCACTCGCCGTGGCCGTCCTTGTAGAAGCTGAACAGGCCCTTTTCCTTGACGAACGGGTCGAGCTTGCTGCGATCCGGGCTGAGGATCTCGATCGGCAGGTTGTACTGCTCGCGGACCTGGTCGATGAAGCGGTAGGTCTCCGGGTGCAGGCGGCCGGTGTCGAGGCTGAAGACCTTGACCTGTTTGTTCAGCTTCCAGGCCATGTCGACCAGCACCACATCCTCGGCGCCGCTGAAGGAGATCCACAAGTCGTCGCCGAAATGCTCGAAGGCGAGTTTCAGGATGTCTTGCGGGGACTTGTTGGCATAGGTCGCGGCGAGGGCGGCGACGTCGAAGGGTTGGCTCATCAGGCGGTTTCCATCTTGGCTGTGGCGCTGTGCGCTCGTAATGAGGTGATGGTAACAAAAAATGCTGGGTTAGACGCCTGGCATAAAGGCCTTGTGGCGCCGAATCAGAGCTGTTGCAAGGTCTCCATCAGCACCCGCACCTTGGCAATCGATTCTTCGTATTCCGACGCCCAGTCGGAGTCCGCCACCACTGCGCCGCCGCCCCAGCAGCTGACCTGGCCATCCTTCACGAGCAAGCTGCGAATGGCGATGGAGCTGTCCATCTCGCCGCGCACATCCACGTACAGCAACGAGCCGCAATACAGTGCACGGCGGCTGGGCTCCAGTTCGTCGATGATCTGCATGGCGCGGATCTTCGGCGCCCCGGTGATTGAGCCGCCGGGGAAGCTGTCGCCGATCAGGTCGAGTGGGTCCTTGTCGGTGGCCAATTGCCCGGTGATGCTGCTGACCAGGTGGTGAACGTTGGGGTAGCTTTCCAGGCTGAACAACTCGGGCACCTTGACCGAGCCGATCTGGCAGGTACGGCCCAGGTCGTTGCGCAGCAGGTCGACGATCATCAGGTTTTCCGAGCGGTCTTTGGGGCTGTTCAGCAGCTCTTCGGCGTTGCGGGCGTCCTGGTCGGGGTTGCTAGAGCGTGGCCGGGTACCCTTGATCGGGCGAGTCTCGACCAGCCCTTGGCTGACGCGAATGAACCGCTCCGGCGAGAAGCTCAGCAGTGCGCTGCCATCGGCCAGTTGCTGGTAGCCGGAGAATGGCGTCGGGCACGCCTTGCGCAGCGCCTGATAGGCGCGCCACGGGTCGCCCTGGCACGGTGCGCGGAAGCGTTGTGTCAGGTTGATCTGGTAGCAATCGCCGGCCTGAATGTAGCGTTGCACCTGGTCGAACGCTGCTTGGTAGTGCTCTGGCTTCAAGTCGCCGGTCATGTTGGCCAGCAGGTGGAAATCGCCAGTTGCAGCACAATCGGGGGCTTCGAACAGGGCAATCAGGCGCTCGCGCTCAGCGCTTGCCAGGCTTGGGTGGAACACCAGCTGGCTGGTTGCCAGCGTGTGGTCGGTCACCAATGCCCAGTGGTAAAGGCCAAGTTGCGCATCGGGCAGGCCGAGATCATCGACGGCCAGGCTGGGCAGGTTTTCCAGGCGCCGGCCGAAGTCGTAGCTGAGGTAGCCGATCAGGCCGCCGGCAAACGGCAGTTCCACCCCAACCGGCAAGTCGGCGTGGCCCAGTTGCGCCAGCCCTGCGCGCAGCCGTTGCAGGAAGGCGCGGCCGTCCTCGTCTGCGTAGGCTTGTAGGTGTTGCACGGGCCAGGCGCTGAGCAAGTCGAAGCGGCCGCGTTCAGCACCGGGGCGGGCACTGTCGAGCAGAATCGCGCCGGGCGCCTGGCGCAGGCGGGCGAAATAGGCGGCAGGGTCAGGCTGGTAGGGCAGGGGGTGGAGCGTACAGGTCGGCATCAGTGTGGACGGCGATGTAAAAGCGAGGAGGGCGATTGTAGACCTGTGTAGGAAATGCGCCTAGCGTTAGCGCGACATTCAACATTGTGTTTTGCCCATTCGCAGCACAAGGCTGCTCCTACAGGGAAGGGCTGCGCGGTACCTGTAGGAGCAGCCTTGCGCTGCGAATGGCTGCAAAGCAGCCCCGGCAATTTCAGCGCGGATGCACGTGCCCGAACAGCCCTTGCGAGACACGAACGCGCTGTTCGGCATCCTCGGTCACACCGTCCTTGGCCAGCGCCTCGATGTGCGCCTCGATGGCGTGGGTGCGCTGGGTCAGCCCGCAGTCGTTGGCAATCTGGATGTTCAGGCCTGGGCGGGCGTTGAGTTCCAGAATCAGCGGGCCCTTTTCCTGGTCCAGCACCATGTCCACACCGATGTAGCCCAGGCCGCACAGCTCGTAGCAGCCGGCCGCAAGCTTCATGAAGCCGTCCCAGTTCGGCAGTTGCACGCCGTCCACGGCGTTGGTGGTGTCCGGGTGCTTGCTGATGATGTTGTTCAGCCAGGTGCCACGCAGGGTCACCCCCGTGGCCAGATCGACACCCACGCCGATGGCGCCCTGGTGCAGGTTGGCCTTGCCGCCGGACTGCCGGGTCGGCAGGCGCAGCATGGCCATGACCGGGTAGCCCATCAGCACGATGATGCGGATGTCCGGCACGCCTTCGTAGCTGATGCTCTTGAAGATCTGGTCCGGCGTTACCCGGTACTCGATCAGCGCCCGGTCGCGGTGACCACCCAGCGAGTACAGGCCGGTAAGGATGCTCGAGATCTGGTGCTCGATTTCCTCGTGGCTGATGATCTTGCCCGACACCGTGCGGTAGCGATCCTCGAAGCGGTCGGCGATCACCAGGATGCCGTCACCGCCGGCGCCTTGCGCCGGCTTGATAACGAAATCACTGCGCCCGCCGATGATCTGGTCGAGCTTCTCGATCTCTTTCTCGGTCTCGATGACGCCGTACATTTCCGGCACGTGGATGCCGGCCGCGAGCGCGCGCTCTTTGGTGATGATTTTGTCGTCGACGATCGGGTACAGGTGGCGCTTGTTGTACTTCAGGACATAGTCCGCATTGCGCCGGTTGATACCCATGATGCCCCGGGCCTCCAGGGCTTTCCAGGTCTTGATCAGTCCGAACATCAGGCATCAGCCTTCTTCAGGAACGCCTTGAAGCGAACGAGCTCGGTCAGGCGGTAGCCGCGGTAGCGACCCATCGCCAGCATGAAGCCCACCAGAATCAGCAGCACCGCCGGGAAGGTGAAGACGAAGTACACCAGCTCCGGCACCATCATCAGCAGGTGCGCGACGGACGCTGCGAACAGGGTGCCGATGGCCACTTTCATGGCATGGCCACCGCCGCGCTCTTCCCAGGTGATCGACAGGCGTTCGATGGTCATGGTCAGGATCACCATCGGGAACAGCGCCACCGACAACCCGCGCTCCAGGCCCAGCTTGTGGCTGAACAGGCTGATGGCGGCGATCAGCACCACCACGAAGGTCAGCACCACCGACAGGCGTGGCAGCATCTGCAGCTTGAGGTGTTCGAGGTACGAGCGCAGTGACAGGCCCAGCGCCGTGATCACCGTGAACAACACGATCCCGAAGCCCAGTTGGGTCTCGCGGAAGGCCAGTGCGATCAGTACTGGGGTGAAAGTACCCAGGGTCTGCAGGCCGATCAGGTTGCGCAGCACCAGGATCACCAACACGCCGATCGGGATCATCACCATGATCATGAAGGTCTGCTGGGTCTGCAGCGGCAGGCCGTACAGCGAGTACTCGAGGAAGTCGGCGTCGGTGTTCTCGTCGGTCAGCTTGGCCAGGCGGATGGCGTTCATCTCGCTGTTGTTCATGCTGAAGGTGACGTTGGCTTTCTTGCCGCCATCGACGGTGATCAGGTTGTCATCACCGGTCCACCACAGCAGGCGGTCGTTGGGCAGGCCCTGCTCGCCGGTGTCCGGGTTGAAGTACAGCCAGTCGTTGCCGTTGAAGCTGCGCAGCCACAGTTCTGGGGTCTGCGGGGTGTCGGCGACCAGGCGGATGGTGTGGACCTTTTCCATCGGCACGTGGGCGATGGACAACAGCAGGTCGATGACCTGGGCCTTCTTCATGGCCGAGGTGTCGCCGGCCAGCAGCAGCTTGACGTTGTCGTCGTTGAGGTTGTTGACCCGCTTGATGGTTTCGCTGACGAAGGTCTCAACGTCGGCCGAATGCTGGCGGATAGGCGCCATCAGGGCTTCGGCGGCGATCTTCTCGGGGCCGTCGACTGCCAGGCTGTCACGGAAGGTCGGGCCCTTGATGGTGGTCTTTTCGTTGCTGTAGCGCTTGGTCAGCACCAGGCGGTAGTAAAGCGTCTGGTTGCCGCTGGCGCGGCGTGCCGACCAGGTCACCTTGCGGTTGCCGTCGGCACGGTTGACGCTCACCCCATAGTTGTTGGAGATGAAGCTCTCGTTGAGGCTGACGTAGTCGCGGTTCAGTGGCGGCACGAACATCTGCACCTTGACCGGGTCCTTGGTGCTGGCCACGAACTCGACCTTGGCGTCGATATTCCACAGGTCGTCGGTTTCGTCTTCGGTCACCGGGATGCCGAGGAAGAAGATCTGATAAGCGGTGACCGCCACGCCCAGCAGCACCAGGACGGTGATCAGGACTTTCAGATGGAGGGTAAGAGAGCGCATCGGGATTACTCTGCTTTAGGAGCGTCGGTGGCACAGGCAGGTTTGCCGGCCGCGTATTTAAGGCTTGGGTCGACCAGCGCGTCGAAGTGCTTGAGCGCCTCGGAGCCGATCAGCAGCGGGAACTGGAACGCGCTGCGGTCGGTGAGGTTGACTTCGATGGTGCGCAGGGCCTGGCCCATGCAGATTTCGAGTTCGATGACCGGGCGCGCGGTGTAGGCCTTGCCCGATTCGGCATCGTAGTCGCCTGCCCGTCGCTTGATCTTGCTGACGCGCGCGAGGGGGCGTTCGATCGGGTGCGAATGGGCGGCATCGATGGCCAGGTAGAAACGCACCCAGCTCTCGCCGTTACGCTTGAAGCGCTTGATGTCGCGGGCGCTGAGCGAGGCGGTCTTGGCACCGGTGTCGAGCTTGGCGGCCACTTCCAGGTCCAGGTCGCCCAGCTTTGCGTATTCGTTGAGACCGTACACGGTCTTGCCCGCCGCTTGGCCGATGGCCGGCAGCAGGGTGAGGCATAGCAGCAATAAAACGGGTGTAAGTCTCATAATCCTGGCGCGGTACTGTGCAGGGTTCGGGGCAAGGCGACTGGCAACGACTGCGCAAGCTTCCTCGTTCATCTGTCAACAACATGAATAGATGACAGACACGCTATCCATACTCCGTCGGAGGCGCGGCATTCTATCACGCCGACGTCTTGACGCCAGCGCGTCGCGATCTGACAGCGGCGGGGCAGGGTTAGTTCGTTATTAGACGATTGTCGACAATGTTCATTTTGTCTTTGACTGATCGCGCTTAATTAGCTAATTTCTGGCCATGTGATTATCAGGGTGTCGACAATATGCTGGACCTATCCACTCCCAGCCCAGCGTTGGCGGACGAAACGGAAACCTTGTCCGAAAACGTCTTTCGGCGCATCCAAGCGGCCATCGTCAAGGGCGACATCGCCCCGGGCAGCAAGATCTCCGAGCCGGAGCTGGCGCGCACCTACGGCATCAGCCGCGGGCCGCTGCGCGAGGCCATCCACCGCCTCGAAGGCCAGCGCCTGCTGGTGCGCGTGCCGCATGTCGGGGCGCGGGTGGTGTCGCTCAACCATGCCGAGCTGATCGAGCTGTACGAAATCCGCGAATCGCTCGAAGGCATGGCCTGCCGCCTGGCCGCCGAGCGCATGAGCCAGGCCGATATCGACGAACTGCGCCGGGTGCTCGACACCCATGAGCGCGATGCGGCGTTCCAGGCGGGTGTCGGCTACTACCAGCAGGAAGGTGACTACGACTTCCACTACCGGATCATCCAGGGCAGCGGCAACCAGACCCTGGTCAAGATGCTGTGTGGCGAGCTGTACCAGCTCGTGCGCATGTACCGCATCCAATTCTCCGCCACGCCCAATCGGCCACGCCAGGCGTTTGCCGAACACCACCGGATTCTCGATGCCATCGCCGACCGTGACGGTGAGCTGGCCGAACTCCTGATGCGCCGCCACATCGGCGCGTCCAAACGCAACATCGAGCGTCACTACCTGGACGCCAACGACAATAGCCCACGAGGTGATTCATGACTGTGAAGAGCACGCCCGGCCAACGTTTCCGCGACGCGGTTGCCGCCGAACATCCCTTGCAGGTAGTCGGCGCCATCAACGCCAACCATGCCCTGCTGGCCAAGCGCGCCGGCTTCAAGGCCATCTACCTGTCCGGTGGCGGCGTGGCCGCAGGCTCCCTGGGCCTGCCGGACCTGGGTATCAGCGGCCTGGACGATGTGCTCACCGATGTGCGCCGCATCACCGACGTCTGCGACGTGCCGCTGCTGGTGGATGTCGACACCGGCTTCGGTGCCTCGGCGTTCAACGTGGCGCGTACCGTGCGCTCGATGAGCAAGTTCGGCGCAGCCGCCATCCACATCGAAGACCAGGTTGGCGCCAAGCGTTGTGGCCACCGCCCGAACAAGGAAATCGTCACCCAGCAGGAAATGGTCGACCGTATCAAGGCCGCCGTCGATGCCCGTACCGATGACAGCTTCGTGATCATGGCGCGCACCGATGCCCTGGCCGTCGAAGGCTTGAATGCTGCGCTGGACCGTGCCGCAGCGTGCGTCGAGGCCGGCGCCGACATGATCTTCCCGGAGGCCATTACCGAGCTTTCGATGTACAAGACCTTCGCTGACCGCGTGCAAGCGCCGATTCTGGCCAACATCACCGAGTTCGGCGCCACCCCGCTGTACACCACCGAAGAGCTGGCGTCGGTCGACGTGTCGCTGGTGCTGTACCCGCTGTCGGCGTTCCGCGCCATGAACAAGGCGGCCGAGAATGTCTACACGGCGCTGCGTCGTGACGGCACCCAGAAGAACGTGGTCGACACCATGCAGACCCGCATGGAGCTCTACGATGCCATTGGTTACCACGCCTTCGAGCAGAGCCTCGATGCGTTGTTTGCCCAGAAGAAAGGATAAGTGACCGCCTGTGCTGGCCCTTTCGCGGGACAAGCCCGCTCCCACAGGTACAGCGCAAGTTTCAAAAGCTGTGTTGGACCTGTGGGAGCGGGCTTGCCCGCGAAGAGGCCGGTACAGGCAAACCGAATTAGCCAGCAAGAAATCCATAACAAATTCAAGAAAGGAGAAACACCATGGCCGAAGCAAAAGTACTCAGTGGCGCAGGCCTGCGTGGCCAGGTGGCCGGCCAGACCGCACTGTCGACCGTTGGCCAGGCCGGTGCCGGCCTGACCTACCGTGGCTACGACGTCCGTGACCTGGCGGCTGATGCTGAATTCGAAGAAGTGGCCTACCTGCTGTTGTACGGCGAGCTGCCAAGCAAAGCACAGCTGGCCGAATACAAGCACAAGCTGAAAGGCCTGCGTGACCTGCCGCAAGCCCTCAAGGAAGTGCTCGAGCGCATCCCGCGCGACGCCCACCCGATGGACGTGATGCGCACCGGCTGCTCGGTGCTGGGCACCCTAGAGCCCGAACTCACCTTCGAAGCCCAGCACGACAAGACCGACCGCCTGCTGGCGCTGTTCCCGGCCGTGATGTGCTACTGGTACCGCTTCACCCACCATGGCGTGCGCATCGACTGCACCAGCGATGAAGACACCCTCGGCGGGCATTTCCTGCACCTGCTGCACGGCAAGAAGCCGAGCGAGTTGCATGTCAAGGTGATGAACGTGTCGCTGATCCTCTACGCGGAGCACGAATTCAACGCCTCGACCTTCACCGCACGGGTCTGCGCTTCGACCCTGTCCGACCTGTACTCCTGCGTCACCGCCGCCATCGGCTCGCTGCGTGGCCCGCTGCACGGCGGTGCCAACGAAGCGGCGATGGAACTGATCGAACGCTTCCAGAGCCCGCAGGACGCCACGGCCGAGCTGCTTAAGATGCTGGAGCGCAAGGACAAGATCATGGGCTTTGGCCATGCCATCTACAAAGAGTCCGACCCGCGCAACGAGGTGATCAAGGGCTGGTCGAAGCAACTGGCTGACGAGGTCGGTGACAAGGTCCTGTACCCAGTGTCCGAAGCCATCGACAAGACCATGTGGGAGCAGAAACGCCTGTTCCCTAACGCCGACTTCTACCATGCGTCGGCGTACCACTTCATGGGCATTCCGACCAAGCTGTTCACCCCGATCTTCGTCTGCTCGCGCCTGACCGGCTGGGCGGCGCACGTGTTCGAACAGCGTGCCAACAACCGCATCATCCGCCCGAGCGCCGAGTATGTCGGCGTCGAACAGCGCCAGTTCGTGCCGATCGAGCAGCGCTGAATAGATCTAGAGAGGCAACCCGTTCCCTTGTGGGAGCGGGCTTGCCCGCGAAGGCGTCAGACCGGGCAACCGATGGGTACCTGCTGACGCCTTCGCGGGCAAGCCCGCTCCCACAGGGACGGAGCAACCTTCCGAATCCTGTGACCGAGCCTGATTCCATGATGAACACCGCATTCCGCAAGCACCTGCCAGGCACCGACCTGGACTACTTCGATGCCCGCGCGGCAGTCGAGGCTATCAAGCCCGGCGCCTACGACGGGTTGCCCTACACCTCGCGCGTGCTCGCCGAAAACCTGGTGCGCCGCTGCGACCCCGCCACCCTCGACGCCTCGCTCAGCCAACTGATCGAGCGCAAGCGCGACCTCGACTTCCCGTGGTTCCCGGCGCGCGTGGTGTGCCACGATATCCTCGGCCAAACCGCTCTGGTCGACCTGGCCGGCCTGCGTGACGCCATTGCCGACAAGGGCGGCGACCCGGCCCAGGTCAACCCGGTGGTGCCGGTGCAGTTGATCGTCGACCACTCCCTGGCGGTCGAGTGCGGTGGTTTCGACCCGCAGGCGTTCGAGAAAAACCGTGCCATCGAAGACCGCCGTAACGAAGACCGTTTCCACTTCATCAACTGGACCAAGAAGGCGTTCAAGAACGTCGACGTGATCCAGCCGGGCAACGGCATCATGCACCAGATCAACCTGGAGAAGATGTCACCGGTGATCCACAGCGACCGCGGCGTGGCCTACCCGGATACCTGCGTTGGCACCGACAGCCACACCCCGCATGTCGACGCCCTGGGCGTGATCGCCATTGGTGTCGGCGGGCTGGAAGCCGAGAACGTGATGCTCGGCCGCGCCTCGTGGATGCGCCTGCCGGAAATCGTCGGCGTCGAGCTGACCGGCAAGCTGGCACCGAACATCACCGCCACCGACCTGGTGCTGGCCCTGACCGAGTTCCTGCGTAAACAGAAAGTCGTCGGCGCCTACCTCGAGTTCCACGGCGAGGGTGCCCATGCCCTGACCCTGGGCGACCGCGCGACCATCTCCAACATGGCCCCTGAATACGGCGCCACTGCAGCGATGTTCGCCATCGATCAGCAGACCATCGACTACCTCAAGCTGACCGGTCGCGAAGAGCAGCAGGTCAAGCTGGTGGAAACCTACGCCAAGGCCACCGGCCTGTGGGCCGACAGCCTGGCCGGCGCCGTCTACGAGCGTACCCTGAGCTTCGACCTGTCGAGCGTGGTGCGCAACATGGCCGGCCCGTCCAACCCGCATGCCCGCGTGGCCACCAGCGACCTGGCGGCCAAGGGCATCGCCGGGGCCTGGGAAGATGTGCCGGGGCAAATGCCGGACGGCGCGGTCATCATCGCCGCCATCACCAGTTGCACCAACACCAGCAACCCGCGCAACGTGATCGCAGCGGGCCTTTTGGCACGCAATGCCAACAAACTGGGCCTGGCGCGCAAACCCTGGGTCAAATCCTCGCTGGCGCCAGGCTCCAAGGCTGTGCAGCTGTACCTGGAAGAAGCAGGGCTTGAGAAAGAGCTGGAGCACCTGGGCTTTGGCATCGTCGCTTTCGCCTGCACCACCTGCAACGGCATGTCCGGTGCGTTGGACCCGGTGATCCAGCAAGAGATCGTCGAGCGTGACCTGTATGCCACTGCGGTGTTGTCGGGTAACCGCAACTTCGACGGGCGCATCCACCCTTACGCCAAGCAGGCGTTCCTGGCCTCGCCGCCGCTGGTGGTGGCCTACGCCATCGCCGGAACCATCCGGTTCGACATCGAGAAAGACGTGCTGGGCGTGGTCGACGGCAAGGAAATCCGCCTCAAGGATATCTGGCCGAGCGATGAAGAAATCGACGCCGTGGTGCGTGCCTCGGTCAAGCCGGAGCAGTTCCGCAAGGTCTACATTCCGATGTTCGCCATTGAGGAAGACCGTGGGCCGAAGGTGGCGCCGCTGTACGCGTGGCGCCCGATGAGCACCTATATCCGCCGTCCGCCGTACTGGGAAGGTGCCCTGGCCGGTGAGCGCACCCTGCGTGGCATGCGCCCGCTGGCGGTGCTGCCGGACAACATCACCACCGATCACCTGTCACCGTCCAACGCCATCATGATGGACAGCGCGGCGGGTGAATACCTGGCGAAGATGGGCCTGCCGGAAGAAGACTTCAACTCCTACGCCACCCACCGTGGCGACCACCTGACCGCCCAGCGCGCCACCTTCGCCAACCCCAAGCTGTTCAACGAAATGGTGCGCCAGGATGACGGCAGCGTGAAGCAGGGCTCGTTGGCGCGCATCGAGCCGGAAGGCAAGGTGACCCGCATGTGGGAAGCGATCGAGACCTACATGGAACGCAAGCAGCCGCTGATCATCGTCGCCGGTGCCGACTACGGCCAGGGCTCGTCCCGTGACTGGGCGGCCAAGGGGGTGCGCCTGGCGGGTGTCGAGGCGATCGTGGCCGAAGGCTTTGAACGCATTCACCGCACCAACCTGGTGGGCATGGGCGTGCTGCCGCTGGAGTTCAAGCCGGGTACGGACCGCAACACCCTGGGTCTGGATGGCAGTGAGACCTATGATGTGCTCGGTGAGCGCAAGCCGCGTGCAACGCTGACGCTGGTGGTTACCCGTCGCAATGGCGAGCGGGTCGAGGTGCCGGTGACCTGCCGCCTGGATACCGCCGAGGAAGTGTCGATCTACGAGGCGGGCGGGGTGCTGCAGCGCTTTGCCCAAGACTTCCTCGAAGCGACCGCGTAGTGGCATGGGGCTGCTTTGCAGCCCATTCGCGGGGCAAGCCCGCTCCCACAGGGTAGGTGTGGCGCTGCCGGTTTGCACTGTACCTGTGGGAGCGGGCTAGCCCCGCGAATGGGTCGCGTAGCGGCCCTAGGGTTATTGCATATTCAAACAGGACACTTAAGCAATGGCACACGCACCACAAATCAAGATCCCCGCCACCTACATCCGTGGCGGTACCAGCAAAGGCGTATTCTTCCGCATGGACGACCTCCCCGAGCCGGCGCAGATCCCAGGCCCAGCCCGCGATGCGCTGCTGTTGCGGGTGATCGGCAGCCCCGACCCCTACGGCAAGCAGATCGATGGCATGGGCGGCGCGACCTCGAGCACCAGTAAAACGGTGATCCTCTCGCGCAGCATCAAGCCCGAACACGACGTCGACTATCTGTTTGGCCAGGTCAGCATCGACAAGGCCTTCGTCGACTGGAGCGGTAACTGCGGCAACCTGTCTGCCGCGGTCGGTTCCTTCGCCATCAGCAGCGGCCTGGTCGACCCGGCGCGGGTGCCGCGTAACGGCATCGCCACCGTACGTATCTGGCAAGCCAACATCGGCAAGACCATCATCGCCCACGTACCGATCACCGAAGGTGAAGTGCAGGAAACCGGTGATTTCGAACTCGACGGCGTGACCTTCCCGGCGGCCGAGGTTCAGCTGGAATTCCTGGACCCAGCTGCCGACGAAGAGGGCGCAGGTGGGTCGATGTTCCCTACCGGCAACCTGGTAGATGACCTGGAAGTGCCAGGGGTTGGCACGTTCAGGGCAACCCTGATCAATGCGGGTATCCCGACCATCTTCGTCAATGCCAGCGATATCGGCTACACCGGCGCCGAGCTGCAGGACGCGATCAACGGTGACCCGCAAGCGCTGCTGCGTTTCGAGACGATCCGTGCCTACGGCGCCGTGCGCATGGGCCTGATCGAGCATGTCGACCAGGCGGCCGGGCGTCAGCACACGCCGAAAGTGGCCTTCGTCGCGCCACCGAGCACCTACACTGCGTCCAGTGGCAAGGTGGTAGCGGCGGCTGACATCGACCTGCTGGTGCGTGCGTTGTCCATGGGCAAGCTGCACCACGCGATGATGGGCACTGCCGCGGTCGCCATCGGTACCGCTGCCGCCATCCCAGGCACGCTGGTCAACCTCGCCGCCGGCGGGCGCGAGCGCAGTGCCGTACGGTTCGGTCACCCTTCCGGTACCCTGCGGGTTGGCGCCGAAGCGCGTCAGGTGAAGGGCGAATGGACGGTGACCAAGGCAATCATGAGCCGCAGTGCTCGCGTGCTGATGGAAGGCTGGGTGAGGGTGCCTGGCGATAGCTTCTGACGCACCACTGGCGCTCGGCGTTCGATGACTGGGGCCGCTTCGCGGCCCATCGCCGGCAAGCCGGCTCCCACACCGAACCTGTGGGAGTTGGCTTGCCGGCGATGGGCTGCCAGGCAGCCCCACAATCACAGGAGCTGCAAATGAGCGCCAACGTGGACCTTAACCAGCGCCCGGACTACGACCGGGTGCTGCAAACCCTCGCCGACTACGTCCTCACCTACCGGGTCGAATCCCCAGAGGCGCTGGACACCGCGCGCAACTGCCTGATGGACACCCTGGGCTGCGGCCTGCTGGCCCTGCGCTTCCCCGAGTGCACCAAACACCTCGGCCCGTTGGTGGAAGGCACGGTGGTGCCGAATGGCGCCCGCGTGCCCGGCACCGCCTACCGCCTCGATCCGGTCAAAGCCGCCTGGGACATCGGCTGCATCGTGCGCTGGCTGGACTACAACGACACCTGGCTGGCCGCCGAGTGGGCGCACCCTTCAGACAACCTCGGCGGCATTCTGGCCGTGGCCGATCACCTGTCGCAAAAACACGTAGCAAAGGGTGAACGCCCACTGCTGATGCGCGAAGTGCTCGAAGCCATGGTCATGGCGCACGAGATCCAAGGCGTGTTGGCGCTGGAGAATTCGTTCAATCGCGTGGGCCTGGACCACGTGATCCTGGTCAAGGTGGCCTCCACGGCCGTGTGCGCCAAGCTGATGGGGGCCAGCCGCGAGCAACTGCTGTCGGCGTTGTCGCATGCCTTTGCCGATGGCCAGGCGCTGCGCACCTACCGCCATGCACCCAACGCAGGCTCGCGCAAGTCCTGGGCTGCTGGCGATGCGTCCAGCCGAGGTGTGCGCCTGGCCGATATCGCGCTGCGTGGCGAGATGGGTGTGCCTGGCGTGCTCACGGCGCCGCAATGGGGCTTCTATGATGTGTCATTCAGTCATACCAACAAGGACCTGGCGCTCAAACCCTCTGCCCAGCAGGAGTTGCGCCTGCCGCAGCCCTTGGCCAGCTATGTGATGGAGAACGTGCTGTTCAAAGTCAGTTTCCCGGCCGAGTTCCACGCCCAGACGGCCTGTGAAGCCGCCGTGCTGCTGCACCCGCAGGTGCGCAATCGCCTGCATGAAGTGGACCGTATTGTCATTACCACGCAGGAGTCGGCAATTCGCATCATTTCCAAGGTCGGCCCACTGGCCAATGCCGCTGACCGTGATCACTGCCTGCAGTACATGGTGGCGGTGCCGCTGATTTTTGGCCATCTGGTGGCCGAGCATTACGAGGATGTCTTCCACGCTGCCCACCCGAGTATCGACCGCTTGCGCGACAAGATGGAGGTGGTCGAGGACCCTCGCTTCACCCGTGAATACCTGGAGGCTGACAAGCGCTCGATCGCCAACGGCTTGCAGGTGTTTTTCAAGGATGGCAGCAGCACCGAGCAGGTGGTGGTGGAGTACCCGGTCGGTCACAGGCGTCGGCGCGGGGAGGGCATACCCTTGCTGGAGGCGAAGTTCAGGGAGAACCTGGCGACGCGGTTTGCGCGGCAACGGTGTGAGGCGATTTTCGAGCTGTGCGAGGATCAGCAAAAGCTGGAGGCGACGGCGGTGCACAGGTTTGTGGATCTGTTCGTGATGTGAGGTTGCCAGTGCGCTCCTCTTCGCGGGGCAAGCCCGCTCCCACAGGGGCCGAGCAAGCCTTGACTGCCCCCAGAAAGTTGGATGGGTGTCCAACTTCTTGGGGACAGTCCAAACCCGTGGGAGCGGGCTTGCCCCGCGAAGAGGCCCGAGAGGGCAATAAAAAACCCCGGCATTTCTGCCGGGGTTTTTTCTTACAGCTTACTGCTGATTACGCCTGAACAACCGGGATCTTGGCGTTGGCCGCAGCCTCGCGGAACTCGGCGATCTGGTCGAAGCTCAGGTAGCGGTAGACGTCGGCAGCCATGCTGTCGATGTCCTGCGCGTACTGCATGTACTCTTCGACAGTCGGCAGTTTGCCGATGATCGAAGCGACAGCAGCCAGCTCGGCCGATGCCAGGTACACGTTGGTGGCGTCGCCCAGACGGTTCGGGAAGTTACGGGTCGAGGTGGAGACCACGGTCGAACCGGTCTGCACACGTGCCTGGTTACCCATGCACAGCGAGCAGCCTGGCATTTCCATGCGCGCACCGGCCTTGCCGTAGATGCCGTAGTAGCCTTCTTCGGTCAGCTGGTGAGCGTCCATCTTGGTTGGCGGAGCCAGCCACAGACGGGTCGGAATGCCACCCTTGACCTTCTCCAGCAGCTTGCCGGCAGCGCGGAAGTGACCGATGTTGGTCATGCACGAACCGATGAACACTTCGTCGATCTTCTCGCCCTGTACCGAAGACAGCAGGCGGGCATCGTCCGGGTCGTTCGGCGCGCAGAGCACAGGCTCTTTGACGTCGGCCAGGTCGATTTCGATGATTTCGGCGTATTCGGCATCGGCGTCGGCCGACAGCAGCTCAGGCTTGGCCAGCCAGGCTTCCATGGCCTGGGCGCGACGCTCCAGGGTGCGGGCATCGCCGTAGCCTTCGCCGATCATCCAGCGCAGCAGGGTGATGTTGGAAGTCAGGTACTCGGCGATGGCCTTTTCTGGCAGCTTGATGGTGCAACCGGCAGCCGAACGTTCAGCCGAGGCGTCGGACAGTTCGAACGCTTGCTCGACGGTCAGTTCGTCCAGGCCTTCGATTTCCAGGATGCGGCCGGAGAAGGCGTTTTTCTTGCCCTTCTTCTCGACGGTCAGCAGGCCCTTCTGGATGGCGTAGTAAGGGATGGCGTGAACCAGGTCACGCAGGGTGATGCCAGGTTGCAGCTTGCCCTTGAAACGCACCAGGATCGACTCTGGCATGTCCAGCGGCATGACGCCGGTGGCGGCAGCGAAGGCCACCAGGCCGGAACCGGCCGGGAACGAGATGCCGATCGGGAAGCGGGTGTGCGAGTCGCCACCGGTGCCGACGGTGTCAGGCATCAGCATGCGGTTCAGCCAGCTGTGGATGATGCCGTCGCCTGGGCGCAGCGACACGCCGCCACGGGTGCGGATGAAGTCTGGCAGGGTGTGGTGGGTGGTGACGTCGATCGGCTTCGGATAGGCCGCAGTGTGGCAGAACGACTGCATGACCAGGTCAGCGGAGAAGCCCAGGCACGCCAGGTCTTTCAGCTCGTCGCGGGTCATCGGGCCAGTGGTGTCCTGGGAACCGACGGTGGTCATCTTCGGCTCGCAGTAGGCACCTGGGCGCACGCCCTGGCCTTCTGGCAGGCCGCACGCACGGCCGACCATCTTCTGTGCCAGGGTGAAGCCCTTGGTCGAAGCGGCAGGCTGCTCCGGTTTCTTGAACAGGTCGACAGGGCCCAGGCCCAGCTCGGCGCGGGCTTTATCGGTCAGGCCACGGCCAACGATCAGCGGGATACGACCACCTGCGCGGACTTCGTCCAGCAGCACTTCGGTTTTCAGCTCGAAGTTGGTGACCAGTTCGTCGCTGCCGTGACGGCGCACTTCACCTTTGAACGGGTAGACGTCGATGACGTCGCCCATGGCCAGGTTGGTGCAGTCGAACTCGATTGGCAGGGCGCCGGCGTCTTCCATGGTGTTGTAGAAGATCGGGGCGATCTTGGTGCCGAAGCAGAAGCCACCGGCGCGCTTGTTCGGCACGTACGGAATGTCGTCACCGAAGAACCACAGCACCGAGTTGGTGGCGGATTTACGCGACGAACCGGTACCGACCACGTCACCCACGTAGGCAACTGGGAAGCCTTTGGCCTTGACCGCTTCGATCTGGGCCAGAGGGCCGACCGAACCTGGCTGCTGTGGCTCGATGCCGTCACGGGCCATTTTCAGCATGGCCAGGGCGTGCAGCGGGATGTCAGGGCGCGACCAGGCGTCCGGGGCAGGGGACAGGTCGTCGGTGTTGGTTTCGCCAGGCACCTTGAACACGGTCAGGGTGTACTTGTCGGCGATGGCCGGACGCGAGGTGAACCACTCGCCGGCAGCCCAGGACTCGAGCACGGCCTTGGCGTGGACGTTGCCCGCCTTGGCTTTTTCGGCTACGTCGTGGAAGGCATCGAACATCAGCAGGGTGTGCTTGAGCTTTTCGGCCGCGACGGCGCCCAGTTCGGCGTCATCCAGCAGCGCGACCAGCGTTTCGATGTTGTAGCCGCCCTGCATGGTGCCCAGCAGCTCAGTGGCGAGCTTGCGGTCGATCAGCGGGGATTTGGTTTCGCCCTTGGCCACGGCGGACAGGAAGGCAGCCTTGACATAGGCAGCTTCGTCGACCCCTGGCGGTACACGGTTGGTGATCAGGTCTACGAGGAAGGCTTCTTCGCCGGCCGGCGGGTTTTTCAGCAGCTCGACCAGGCCTGCAGTTTGTTCGGCGTTCAGCGGCTGGGGCACGATACCCAGGGCGGCACGCTCTTCGATGTGTTTGCGGTAGGCTTCAAGCACAGTTATTACCCTCATCAGTGGTCCCTAAAGGGAGTCCGGGACGCTCATCCAGCATTCCCTGCACCCATGCGCAATGACGGCTTCTTGGGCCGCCCAGCCAGGGTCGCAGAGAATCCTTACAGAAGCTGCTTTCAAAGTTTTACGCCTGCAGAACGGGGAGCTGATGAGGGCTGGCACGGGCATGCGAGGGTGCATGGCCCGGGCCAACGCCGTTCTACCGGATTAACTGTGCTCGTGACGCTTTGAAAACAGCTTCCAACGGACATTGTTGCCTTGAAAAGGCCGGATGATTCTACGGCAAAAAAAGCCTGAAGGTAAGGCGGCGAAGATGACTTTAACGAGTGACCCTGGTTAGACAAAGGGCTAACATGGGCCCGTGTTCCACCGCCAAGCCGTTGTTTTTCATGTCCAACAAGTCCATCAAGACCCCTTGCGTCGGCCTGTGCTCCACGGTGTACGGAGACACGGTATGCCGTGGCTGCAAGCGTTTTCACCACGAAGTGATCAACTGGAACGGCTACGACGACGCGCAGAAGCGCGCCGTGTGGCTGCGTCTGGAGCAGTTGCTGGTGCAGGTGATGATGGCCAAGCTGGAAGTCTTCGACAAAAGCCTGCTGCGCCTGCAGCTGGAGCAGCGCTCCATCCGCTTTGTGGACCAACAGTCGGAATATTGCTGGGCCTACCAGTTGATCGCCCGTGGGGCCCGGATGATCCGTGATCTGGAGGCTTACGGCATGGTATTGCTGCCGGAGTTTCGAGGCTGGGAACTGCCGCAGTTGCGCGACGCCATCGACCGCGAGTTCTTTCTGCTGTCCGAGGCGCATTACCAGCGCTATATCGCCCCGAGCTTCTTGCGCGATGCCCTGGAGAATGGGCAGGGCTGAAATTTCACTGGCCTCTTCGCGGGGCAAGCCCGCTCCCACAAGTGCCCCACACTATTCAGAATTTGCGGGGCACGTGTGGGAGCGGGCTTGCCCCGCGAAGAGGCCGGAAAACTTCTCGGCTCAGTCGCCGGTATATTCGCACCCGCTGGTGCAGGTCTCGTGAATGCGCACCTTCGACAGCTCTGGCAGCAACGGCTTGACCTGCTCCCAGATCCACTTGGCGATCACTTCGCTGGTGGGGTTTTCAAGGCCTGGAATGTCATTCAGGTAGTTGTGGTCCAGCTGTTCGTAGATCGGCTTGAAGATCGCCTTGATCTCGGAAAAATCACGAATCCACCCTGTGTGCGGGTCAAGCGGGCCGGTCAGGTGCAGGCCGACCTTGAACGAGTGACCGTGCAGGCGACCACACTTGTGCCCGGCAGGGACGTGCGGCAGGCGGTGGGCCGATTCGAATGTAAATTCCTTAAAGATTTCCACGCTGTCAGAACTCTGTATGAATCAAGAATGCGCGCAGTTTATCATGGCGCCAGCTGTTTTCAGGTTGAATTAAGGACCGCTGGGTAATCTTAACCCCGTAGACAACTTGAACATCTCTCAGGAGAGAAGACACGATGAAAACCTTGACTGCCCTGTTCACCGCCGCCGCCCTTGCCCTGGGCGCCAATGCCGCTTTCGCCAAGGACGTTCAGCCTGACGAAGTGGTCAAACTGGTCAACGCCAAGACCATCAAGTCGCTGGATGAGCTGAAAGCCACCGCCATGGCCAAGCACCCAGGCGCCACGGTCAAAGACTCGGAACTTGAAGACGAATACGGCCGCTACATCTACAAGGTCGAGCTGCGCGACGCACAGAACGTCGAGTGGGACGTCGACCTGGATGCCAAGACCGGTGAAGTACTCAAGGACGCACGAGACAACTGATGATCCACTTACCGCGGCCAGCGCGATACCTCGCGCTTTCGCTGCTGGCTGTCTGCTCCCTGGCGGCTGCCCGTGACCTGGATCAGGACGAGGCCCTGGCGTTGCGTCAGAAGGGCGTCATCCTGCCGCTCGAGCAACTGCTGGAAACCGCCCTGGGGCGTCACCCCGGGGCGCGTTTGTTGGAGGCCGAGCTGGAAGAAGACGACGATCGCTACGAATACGAAGTCGAGTTGCTGACTGCCGAAGGTGTGGTCCGCGAAATCAAGCTAGACGCCAGTACCGGTGCCCTGCTCAAAGACGAGGAAGACGACTGAATGCGCCTGTTGCTTGTCGAGGACAATGTCCCGCTGGCCGATGAACTGATCGCCGGCCTGCAGCGCCAGGGCTACGCCGTGGACTGGCTGGCCGATGGCCGCGATGCGGTGTACCAGGGCCAGAGCGAACCCTACGACCTGATTATCCTGGACCTCGGCTTGCCAGGCTTGCCGGGGCTCGACGTGCTCGCCCAGTGGCGTGCCGCTGGCCTGGCCACGCCAGTGCTGGTGCTGACCGCCCGCGGCTCCTGGGCCGAGCGCATCGAAGGCCTCAAGGCCGGTGCCGACGACTACCTGAGCAAACCCTTCCACCCCGAAGAGTTGCAGTTGCGCATCCAGGCGTTACTGCGCCGTGCGCGTGGCCTGGCCAACCAGCCCACCTTGGAAGCCGCCGGCCTGCACCTGGATGAAAGCCGGCAGTGCGTGAGCCGTGACGGTGTCGATATCCAGCTGACCGCTGCCGAGTTTCGGCTGCTGCGTTATTTCATGCTGCACCCGCAGCAGATCCTGTCCAAGAGCCACCTGGCCGAGCACCTTTACGACGGCGAGACGGAGCGCGATTCCAATGTCCTTGAAGTGCACGTCAACCACCTGCGCCGCAAGTTGGGCCGCAGTGTGATCGAGACGCGCCGCGGGCAAGGCTATATCTACGCCGGGAGCGTCGCGTGAAGTCGATTCAGGCGCGGCTGAGCCTGGGTCTGGTGGCCGTGCTGGTGGTGGTGGGTGTGGTGCTGGCGCAACTCACCCTGTGGCTGTTCGAGGCGGGCCTGCAGCGCTACCTGGAAAACGGCTTGCGCAAGGAAAGCGAGAACCTGCTGGTGGCCCTGGTGCGGGGGCCTGCAGGTTTGCAGTTGGATGAGCGGCGCATTTCTGCGGCCTATCAGCGGCCGTTTTCCGGGTATTACTTTCGCATCGATTTTGACCAAGGCACCTGGCGCTCGCGTTCGCTGTGGGACCTGGACATGCCCAAGCCCGCCGCTCCTGGGCTTTCCGATAGCCACGAGCTGGGCCCAGAGGGGCAGCAATTGCTGGCGCTGCGTGCTGACTATCGCCGCCTAGGCCAGGACATCTCGATCAGCGTGGCGCAGGATTACTCACCGGTGCGTGAAGGCTTCCGGCGCATGCAGCAGATCGGCCTGGGCATGGGGCTGGTGGCGTTGATACTGGTGCTGGTGCTCCAGCGCGTCACGGTTAAGCGCTCATTGCGCCCGCTGGAGCGTGCCCGCCAGCAGATCGCCCAGTTGCAGCAAGGGCAGCGCTCGCAACTGGATGCCGAAGTGCCTGTGGAGCTGGCGCCGCTGGTGGGGCAGATCAACCACTTGCTGAGCCACACCGAAGACAGCTTGCGGCGCTCGCGCAATGCACTGGGCAACCTTGGCCATGCGCTGAAGACGCCGTTGGCGGTCTTGCTGAGCCTGGCGTCCAGCGCGCGTTTGGAGGGCCTGCCGGACGTGCGCGAGCAAATGCGCGCGCAGCTTGAGCACATTCAGCAGCGCCTGGCCCGCGAACTCAACCGCGCTCGCCTGGCGGGCGACGCCTTGCCCGGTGCCCAGTTCGACTGCGATGCCGAATTGCCGGGGCTGTTGGGCACCTTGGGCATGATCCACGGCGAAGGCCTGTTGCTTGAGCGGGACGTACCGCCGGGTCTGCTGTTGCCGTGGGACCGCGAGGACGTTCTGGAGTTGTTGGGCAACCTGCTGGACAACGCTTGCAAATGGGCAGACTGCGAAGTACGCCTGGGCATTGCACCGAGCGACGGCGGTTACCGGCTGTGGGTCGACGATGATGGCCCAGGTATTCCAGAAAGCCAGCGCCTGCAGGTGCTGGAGCGGGGCTCGCGGCTGGATGAGCAGGTCGATGGGCATGGCCTTGGGCTGGGCATCGTGCGCGATATCGTCGAGGCCTGGGGCGGGCAACTGGCGTTGCTTCAGAGCCCGTTGGGCGGGTTGCGGGTCAGCATCGACTTGCCGCGCAGGGCTAGATAATGCCGGGGCCGCTTCGCGCCCCTTTCGCGACGCAAGGCCGCGCCCACAGAACTGTCGCAGCGGGCCTGTGAGCAGATCACCACTGCAAAAAAATTGCAGTACAGGCGCATTTTTTTGAATTGGCCCTTGCCAATCCCACCCGGCACAATCCCCGCACGAAACTTCCCAGTTTCCATCTCTCCACGGACGGAGCCCCTTGCGCTATTGCTCTGGCAATACAGGGCCCAGGCCAGCGCGGCTGGGCTTTCTTTTTAACCAGAAAAACTACGATTTCGATTATTCACATGCCTGCTTCGCGTTCCGAAAGTCGTCTGCAGCGGCTGTTGCCCGCACCCCTGAATATCCCCCCCAAAGAATGGCTGCGCGCTGGTATCGGCGCCTTGCTTGGCCTGTTCCTGGCCGGCTGGCTGACCAGCATGGCCTATGGCCCTGGCATCGCTTTGCACCTTCTGGGCCCTTTGGCCGCCTCGGCAGTGTTGGTATTTGCCGTGCATTCCGGGCCTTTGGCCCAGCCCTGGCCCGTGCTGGGCAGTTACGCCCTGGCGGGCGCCGTCGGCCTGGCCATGCGCCAGGGTTTCGGGCCCGAGCTTTGGGTGGCGGCTGCTGCCCTGGCACTCTCGGTACTGGTGATGTGCCTGTTGCGCTGCCTGCACCCGCCGGGCGGCGGTGTGGCGGTCAGTGCGGTGCTGGCCGACCCCGGCCTGGCCGGCTTGGGGGATCACCTGCTGGAGCCGGTGCTGCTCAATGCGCTGATTTTGGTGGCAGTGGCGGTGGTCTACAACCGCCTGACTGGCGTGCGTTACCCCAAAGGCACGGCCCCACGCAAAGAGCTGCATCACACCCACGACCCGCTGCCCAGCGAGCGTGTCGGGGTCAGCGGCGCCGACCTGGACCAGGCCCTTGAAGAGCTGGGCGAGTTCGTCGACGTCACCCGGGACGAACTGGAGCGCATCATCCTCGCCACTGAACAGCATGCCTTGCAGCGCAGCCTGGGCGGTATCACTGCAGCCTCCGTGATGTCGCGCGATGTGCAGTTCGCGTCACCGGACACCACCCTGGAGCAGGCGTGGAAGCTGCTGGCCAGCCACCACCTGAAAACCCTGCCGGTGCTGCAGCACGGCAAGCTGGTCGGCATCGTCAGCTTAAGTGACCTGGTAGGGCCGGCCATGCAACGCGGGCGGTTCCGCTGGCGTGGCCTGTTCGGGCGCAAGGCAGTGCGCATGGAGCAGGTGATGAGCCGGCGGGTGGTCAGCGTCAGCAGCCAGCACCCGCTGGAACGCCTGCTGCCTTTGCTGTGCGAGCAAGGGCTGCACTGCCTGCCGGTGCTCGACAATGGCCAGCTGGTCGGGGTGGTTACCCAGACTGACCTGATCGCCGGCCTCAAGCGGCAATTGCTGAGCGCCGCCGGCAGTGCCTCAGATAACCGGGTCCCAGCGCTGTGACCAATCGCTGGCGCCGGCAGCCACCAGCTGGCGGAGTATCGCGAAGGCCTGTTGCAGCGCTTCGCTGTCGCGCTTGCGCGGGTACACCAGATACGTCGGGTAGGTGAACTCTGGCGCCTGCGGCACGCGCTCGAACACGCCGCTGTCCAGGTAAGCCTGCACCACGCGGGTACGGAAGTAGCCACTGCCGCCCTGGTCTAGGATGAACTGCAGGGCCAGCGGCCCGAGGTTGAAACTCAGTGCCGGGCGCGCGCAGTCGGGCAGGGCGGCATCGTGCTGGCGGCGGAACGCCTCGCCCCAGTCGATGTAAATGTACGGGTCAGGCTGATCGACCCGGCGCACGCGGATCAGCTTCTCTTCCATCAATTGCTCGACTTGCAGGCCTGGCCCGTAAGTCGGCTGATAGACCAGCGCGGCGTCCAGCAGGCCCATTTCGACCTTGCGCAGCAGCGATTCGCCGTCGCTCACTTCGCTGCGGATGGCATGGCTGGGCAGTTCGCGGTGCAGCGCACTGACCCAATCGAGCATCATCGGGTTACCCAGGCTCACTTCGCCGCCCACATGCAGCACTTGCTGGCAACCTTCGGGCAGCGGCAGGTCACGGCGCGCCGCCTCCCAGGTCTGCACCAGCTGGTTGGCATAGCTGACGAAGGCCTCACCATCGCTGGTCAGGCTGGCGCCGTTGCGGCTGCGCACGAACAACTGGCAGCCCAGTTGCTGCTCAAGGCGCTGAACCCGCGCCGTGATCGCCGTTTGTGACACGAACAGGCGTTCGGCGGCGGCGACCAGGCTGCCGCAGCGCACGATTTCCAGAAAGGTACGGGCCTGATCGATGTCCATGGGCTGCTCGGTGGCTAAAAGGGGCGGCCTATTCTAGAGGCTTTGCACCGTTATGGGGCGTATTCGTGTTGTCTGCAAATTTGCAGGTCGGTTGTGACTTTAGTCCCATGGCGCGCCCGGCGTGGCGGTCCATACTCAAGTTTCGCCCTTCAATAACAACAAGTACCGGGTTCCCTTCGACATGAGCTATCAGCACAGCTACGCCCACTCCATCGCCGACCCTGCCGCTTTCTGGGCCGAGCAAGCCGCGCACCTGGCCTGGCACCGCAAGCCTTCCCTGACCCTGCAGGAAAACCCAGACCGCACCCACCGCTGGTTTGCTGACGGCCGCCTGAACAGCTGCCACCTGGCACTCGACCATCAGATCGAACAAGGCCGTGGCGAGCAGTTGGCGCTGATCTACGACTCGCCGGTGACCGGTACTCAGCAGACGTATACCTACCACCAGCTACGCGACGAGGTGGCACGCCTGGCCGGTTTGCTGCGCCAGTTGGGGGTCGGCAAGGGCGATGGGGTGATCATCTACATGCCCATGGTGCCGCAGGCGGCCATGGCCATGCTGGCGTGCGCGCGGATTGGTGCAGTGCATTCGGTGGTATTCGGCGGTTTTGCCGCCAACGAGCTGGCCTTGCGCATCGATGATGCCCGCCCCACGTTGCTGCTGACGGCGTCCTGTGGCCTGGAGTTCGACCGGGTAATCGAATACAAGCCGCTGGTCGATCGTGCCCTGCAGTTGGCCCGTCACCAGCCGCGCAACGTGCTGGTCCTGCAACGCCCCCAGGCCACCGCCCAATTGCAGCCGGGCCGCGACCTGGACTGGCAGCAGGCGTTGGCAACGGCCGAGCCGGTGGCCCCTGTCGAGCTGGACGCCGGTGACCCGCTGTACATCATGTACACCTCCGGCACCACCGGAAAGCCCAAGGGCATCGTGCGTGAAAACGGCGGCAACGCGGTTGCGCTGTGCTATGCCATGCGCCACATCTACGGCATGCAGGCGGGCGATGTGTGGTGGGGTATTTCTGACGTGGGTTGGGTGGTGGGCCATTCGTTGATCGTCTACGGGCCGTTGATGAGCGGCTGCACCACGGTGTTCTACGAAGGCAAGCCGATCCGCACCCCGGACGCCTCCGCCTACTGGCGCGTGGTCGAGCAATACAAGGTCAACGCGTTGTTCTGTGCGCCGACCGCCATGCGCGCCATCCGCAAGGAAGACCCGGACGGTGAGCGGATCAAAGGGCACGACCTGAGCTCGCTGCGCCAGTTGTTCCTGGCGGGGGAAAAACTCGATTCAAGCACCCACGAATGGCTGGAGCGGGTCACTGGCAAACCTGTGCACGACCATTGGTGGCAAACCGAGACCGGCTGGCCGGTCACCGCGCCCTGCGTTGGGCTGGAGGGCAGCGCGGCGCGCGCAGGGTCGAGCAACCGCGCAGTGCCGGGTTACCACGTGCGTGTGCTGGACGATGACGGCCATGTGTTGGGGCCAAACCACCAGGGGTCGATCGTGATCGCGCTGCCGTTGCCGCCCGGCTGCAGCCAGACCCTGTGGGGCGATCACGAGCGCTACCTGCAAGCGTACCTGCGCGCCTACCCGGGCTACTACCACACGGGCGATGGCGGCTACCTGGACGATGACGGCTTCGTCTACATCATGGGGCGCACGGACGACGTGATCAACGTCTCTGGGCATCGCCTGTCCACCGGTGAAATGGAGGACCTGGTGGCGCGTCACCCGGCCGTGGCCGAGTGCGCGGTGATCGGCGTGCATGACGCTATCAAGGGTCAGGTGCCGTTGGCGCTGGTGGTGCTGAAAGATGGCGAGGGCATTGCCGAATCGCAGTTGCTGGTGGACCTGGTCGGCAGTGTGCGCGAAGAAATCGGTGCGCTGGCGTGTTTCAACCGGGTGCGGTTGGTCAAGCGGCTGCCCAAGACCCGGTCGGGGAAAATTTTGCGGGCGGTGCTGCGCAAGATTGCCGATGGGCAGGACTATGTGCCGCCGTCGACCTTGGATGATCCGGCGGTGCTAGGGGAGATCGAGGCGGTGTTGGCAGACCTGCCACGGGCGGGTTGATTCGGTGGTATTGATGGCCCATTCGCGGGGCAAGCCCGCTCCCACAGGAAGCCCCCGGCTTTCAGGTTCGGTGACATGCCGGTGGGAGCGGGCTTGCCCCGCGAATGCGCCAGTTCAGCCAACAAAGTACTCAGGCCCCACCTGATGCAACTGCCCCAAGCGGCTGCGGGTGCGCATCAGGTCGGCAATCGCTCCGCCCAGGCTTTCGTCCAGCGGCCGCCGCCCGATCACTGTCACCTGCTTGTCCTGGTCATACAGCACATCCACCAGGTTGACGAACCGCTGCTGCGCTGCCAGCGAACATTCCGACAGGTCGTCCAGCCCATCGATGACCCACGCATCGTACTGCGCCGCCAGTGCCAGGTAATCGATCACCGCGGTAGGCTGTTCGCACAGGTCGTCGAAGGCGAACATCACCTGCCGGTCGTTACTGGCCAGCACGCGCAGGCTGCGTTTATTGATGTCCAATGTGGCCGGCTGCGCGTCCGGTACTTGCACCGCCTGGCGTTGCTCGGCAGTGCCGGGCCACACATAGTGCCCCTGGGTAAAACGCTGATGCTCGCGGTTGGCCGGCAGGCTGCGAAAGTCGGTGTCGCCACCGACTTCCAGCACCCGCATGCGCCCGTTGATCAGGCGGATCACGGGCAGGAAGCGTTCGTGGTACAGCGGATTGGGCAGCAGGCCTTCAGGTGCGTAGTTCGACGTTACCAACAGGAAAACCCCACGCTCGAACAGCGCGGTGAACAGCCGAGTGAGCAGCATGGCATCGCCGATGTCATGCACATGGAACTCGTCGAAGCACAACACCCGGCACTGGCCAATCAGCTCGTCCAAGGTAGCGCCCAGTGCATCGTCCAGCGCGCGGTGGCGGTGCATGCCCTGGTGCAGGCGGGCAAAAAAATCATGGAAGTGCAGGCGTCGTTTGGCCTCTACCGGCACAGCCTGGAAAAACCCGTCGAGCAGCCAGCTTTTGCCGCGGCCGACCGAGCCGTGCAGGTACAGGCTGCACGGTTGCCCGTGTTCCAGCTGCGCCAGTTGCTCGGCCATGCTGTGGATGACCCGGCGTTGGCCGTCACTGAGCTGGTAGCCACGGCTGCACGCCTTGTCTTCGAACCAGGCCAGCAGTTCGCTTTCAGGGGCAGTGTTGGCGCGCAGGCGCTGGCCGAGCTGACGCAACGGGGTAGGGATCCAGGCAGGCAATTCGATAGCTCCTTGGTCGATGGCGGTGCAGGGCGCAGCTTGCGCGACGGTCGCCATTTTGACCAATAGAGAAAGCAGTGGGCAATGATCGCCTGACGAGATAGGTCGAGCGCCCGCTTAGGCTTTGCGCTCCAGCTGGCGCTCGATCATGTACTTCACCGTCAACCGGCGCTCCTTGAGGTGGCGCAGGTCTTCGTCGACGAAGTTGCCGGCCGAGATCGATTCGGCGGCCAGCACCTGGTTGTCGATGTCCATGTACTCGTCCAGCAGGCGGTCGAGGGCTTTGTCTTGCTGGCGACGTTGCTGGACGATTTCCCGCGGGTAGTGCAGGTCTTGGTAAAGGTCGTGTGAGACAGGCATGGATACCTCCTTGGTCAATGAATGCGCCTATCTGATTGGAAAGGCGAAATGCGATTGTGTTGAAGCCATGCAGGCGGAAAGCGACGGATGGTTGCCAGGATGGGGTATTGGCAGAGGGAAGGGACTAACTTGCTGTTTTAAAGCATTTTTTTTACATCAGGGGGTTCACAGGCCGAAAGAATGTTGTTAAAGTGCCGCGCATTCCAAGACAACAACCCAGTTGTCACTCAGTTGGAATTGTCAGAGCAGCGTTTGCTGCATCTCGATACAGGGGCGTCGCCAAGCGGTAAGGCAGCAGGTTTTGATCCTGCCATGCGTTGGTTCGAATCCAGCCGCCCCTGCCATTTTCTGATTCAACTCAATATTTCTTCCCGGTGCTTAGCCAGATAAGCGCTGGGTTTTGTCGTTTCCGGTTTTTAGTCCTGGCATGCCCGCCAAACTGTAGGAGCAGCCTTGTGCTGCGAAGAGGCCAGTGACCGTCAGGGAATGTCCGCTGCGGCTGCCGGCCTCTTCGCAGCACAAGGCTGCTCCAGGTAGCGTAGATACGGCAGGTGCAGTTAGCGTGCATACAACAGGTGCTGTAAAGCTACGCCGAGACCCGCAGCAATTCACTCAGCACCCGCGCCAGTTCATCGGCCTGCACCGGTTTTTGAATCACCAGGCTACCGGGCAGTTCCAACCCTTCCAGTTCCGCATACCCCGTCAGAAACACCACCGGTAAACGTGGGTGTCGCTCGCGCGCTGCCAGGGCCAACTGCGCGCCATTGAATTCGGGCATGGCGAAATCGGTCAGCAACAGGTCGATGCCGTCGTCGAGCAATGCCAATGCCTGTTCGCCGCTGTGTGCCTGGCGCACCTGATAGCCGTACTGGCGCAGCACATCGCCGAGCATGTCGCGTACCAGGTGGTCGTCATCTACCAGCAAGACAGTGTGGTTTTGGCCACTGTCACCGATCGGCTGGGAAACCTCTGGCACCACGGGCTCGCTCTGCGCTTCACCCTTGACCGCCGGCAGGTACACCGCTACCTGGGTGCCGCGCCCGGGCACGGTGTCGATGCGCACGCCGCCGCCCGACTGCTTGGCGAAGCCAAACACCTGGGCCAGGCCAAGCCCCGAACCCTTGCCGATGTCCTTGGTGGTGAAAAACGGCTCGAACACTTTGGCCAGCACGTCTTCGCTCATGCCGCAGCCGGTATCGCGGATGCTCAGCATCACGTACTCGCCAGGGTCCGGGTCTTCCGGGCGCTGGGGGCGGGCCTCGATGTGGGTGTTGCGGGTGTAGAGGGTCAGTTGGCCGCCGTCGGGCATGGCGTCGCGGGCATTGATCGCCAGGTTGAGGATGATCATCTCGGTCTGGGTCGGGTCGGTCAGTGCCTGCCACAGCTGCGGGTCCAGGTCCAGGCGCACAGACACGTTACCGCCCAGGGTGCGGCGCAGCAGTTCTTCAAGACCGGCCAGCGTCCGGTTCAGGTTCAGCGGCACGGGCTCCAGGCGCTGGCGCCGGGAGAAGGCCAGCAACTGCGAGGTCAGCTTGGCACCGCGTTCGCCTGCTTCACGGATGTGTGTGAGGCGGGTGCGCGCTTTGTCCAGGTCGGCCTTGTTGAGGTCCCGTTCAAGGAAGCTGGCACCGGTGAGGATCACCGTCAGCAGGTTGTTGAAGTCGTGCGCCACACCCGCGGTCAACTGGCCGACCGCTTCCAAGCGCTGCATCTGTTGCAGCGCAGCCTCGATACGCTCGCGTTCAGTGATTTGTTCACGCAGGCGGGTGTTGGCCTCGGCCAGCCCCAGGGCGGACTCGCGCTCGCTGGTGATGTCGCGGGCCACCACGTACAGCAGGGTGTCTTCGGGTACCACCACCCAAGATAGCCAGCGCTGCTGGCCGCCGGCATGCAGGATGCGGCCGACAAAGCGCGCGCTGGTGCGGCCGTGGGCGAGGGCGGCCAGCTCCGTGAGGAAAAGCTCCTGATCGGGCTCGGGCAGCAGGTGCAACAGTGACGTCTGGCTCAGGCGTTCGCGCGAAAGGCCCAGGCTGGCTTCCCAGGCCGGGTTGAGGGCGACCGGTGTGAGGTCTTTGTTCAGCACCGCCAACAAGTCTTGCGACAGCTCCCAGGCGCGGTCGCGTTCACGGGTACGGCGCTCGACCCGTTCGCCAAGCATCTCGTTCAGTTGCTTGAGGGCGAGGGTAGCCTGGCGTTGGGTGTGAATGTCCTGCAGCACGCCAGAAAAGCGCACGCACTGGTCATCGACGAACTGGCTCTGGCCGCTGCTGAGCAGCCAGCGGGGTTCCAGGCCGTGGGGTTGCGCGATGCGGAACTCGACCCGGTAGTGGCCGCCGCTCTCGGGGCGCATGGCATGCTGCACGGCGTCGCGGACCATGGCCAGGTCTTCGGGGTAGATGCCGGCGAAGAACACGTCCAGGGTCATTTCGGTGCTGGTTGGCAGCCCGAACAAGGTCTTGCAGCGGTCGTCCCACAGCAACAGGCCTTCCTGTGGGCGCAGGTCCCAGGTGCCCATGCCGGCGGCGTCGATGGCGATGCGGGCGCGCGCCTCGACATCCGCCAGCGCTTCTTCGGCGCGGCGCCGACGCTGGCGTTCCTGCACTTCGGTCAACGCCCGGCGCACGGCCTTTGGCAGCAGCGGCAGGTTTTTTTTCAGTACATAGTCGGTGGCACCCAGGCGGATCATCTCCACCGCGTGCTCTTCACCGTAGATGCCGGAGAGGAAGATGAACGGGGTGTCTGGCGCCAGGCGCTGGGCGATGGCCAGCACGTCGGTACCGGACGAGCCGGGCAGCACACAGTCGCAAAGGATCAGGTCGTAGTGGCTCTCACGCAGGGCGTGTTCGACGCCGACATGATCGAACACCAACTGCGACTGAACGTGCAGCCCGCTGCGCTCCAGGCGCAGCAGGGTCAGCTCGGCGTCCATCGAGCTGTCTTCGACCATCAAGAGTTTCAGCGGCGTTGGCAGCATCTTCGCGGTGGCCTCAGTTGCTGCCGCGGCGGTTTAGGCGCAGCGAGCCGGGTGGCGGTTCGTTGAGCACGGCCCAGAACACCCCGAGGTCGGAGATGGCGGCGACGAATTCCTTGAATTCCACGGGCTTGACCACGTAGGCATTGACCCCCAGTTCGTAGGCGCGCAACAGGTCGGGCTCCTCCCGCGACGAGGTCAGCATCACGGTCGGGATGCTGCGCAGGTCAGGGGTGGTGCGAACTTCCTTGAGCACTTCCAGGCCATCGACTTTGGGCAGTTTCAGGTCCAGCAGCAGCACGGCGGGGTTGCCACCGTCGCGTTCGGCATAGGCATTGCGGCGCAACAGGTAGTCGAGCGCATCGGCGCCGTCACGCAGCACGATGACTTCGTTGGCCAACTGGCTGCGCTCCAGCGCCAGCAGCGTCAGCTCCAGGTCCCGGGGGTTGTCTTCTACCAGCAGGATAGGTTTGAGCATGATGGTACAGGGGCCTCATGTAGTCGCGGCGGGGCGCGGGAGGGTGAAATGGAAACTGGCGCCCTGGTCGATCTGGCCTTCGGCCCAGACACGGCCGTCATGGCGCTCAATGATGCGGCGTACGCTTGCCAGGCCTATCCCGGTGCCTTCGAAGTCTTCCATGCGGTGCAGGCGCTGGAACACGCCGAACAGCTTGTTGGCGTAGGCCATGTCGAAGCCTACGCCGTTATCGCGGATGCACACCTCGACCTCGTCTGGGTGCTCCTGGGCGCGGATCTCGATGCGCGCAGGGTCGCGACCGCGGGTGTATTTGATGGCGTTGCCAATCAGGTTTTGCAGCGCCAGGTTGATGAACGCCGGGTCAGCGATCACCTTGGGCAGGGGGGCGATGTCCCAGACAATTTCGCGGCCCTGGTAGTCCGGTGCCAGCTCGGCGCGTATGGCGTCGACCAGGGCATTGAGGTCGACATCCGACAGGCGCAGGGCCGAGCGGCCCATTTGCGAGAAATTCAGCAGGTTGTCCACCAGGCTGCCAGCGAACTGCGCGGCTTCACCTATGTGCTGCAAGAAACGCCGGCCGCGCTCGCTCAGGCCTTGGCCTTCGATTTCGCCGAGCAACTCGGTGTACCCAGCAATGTGCCGCAAGGGCGCGCGCAGGTCGTGGGACACACTGTAGGAAAAGGCTTCGAGTTCTTTGTTCGAGCGGCGCAGTTCGCCGGCCAGTTGTGCCAGCTCTTCGGCCTTGCGCAGGACGATGCCCAGCACGGCAGTGCGCAGCTCCACCACGCCTTCGACGATCAACGGGTCCCAGGCTTGGCAAAAGCCGCGTACCTCTTCCTGCCAGCGTTCAAAGCTGTGCCGCGGGTCGAGCTGGCCTTGCGGCCCGACCTGTTTGCTTGGCTGCCCGGCCCAGTTGACCGTGCGCACCTGCTCGGGGCGGAACCACAGCAGGTAGTGCGAGTGGATTTGAGAGATGGCCACTGCCAGTACACCGCCGACATGGTCTGCCAGTTCAGGCAGCTCGTCGATGTCGCGGCGTACGTTGTCGCTGTGGAAGACCGTGTCTTCACCGCGCTGGGCCAACCAGTGTACCAGCGCCGTGACTTGCGCCTGCGGTGGCGTCTTGCCGATCAGGTCGCAACGGTCGGCAGAGATCACTGCGGCGCCGCTGGCACCGGCAAACTCCAGCAGCACATCGGGCAGGTCGCGCAGGCCCTCACTGACGCTGTCGTGATCGGCCATCGACGAGATCATCCGCACGATGTGCTGGCGCAGGTCGAGCAGGGTACGCGTGCTGGCGTGGGATTCACGCGACTCGATCTGCAGCGACAACACGCTGGCCAGCAGCTCACAGGCGGTACGGGTACGCAGGTCCACCGGGCGTGGCTGGTCATGGTGGCAGGACACCAGCCCCCACAGTTGCCCGTCGACCACGATCGACAGCGACATCGAGGCCAGCGTGCCCATGTTGCGCATGTATTGCAGGTGCACCGGCGACACGCTGCGCAGCGCGGCGAAACTCATGTCCAGCGCCTTGCCGGTGCGGGGGTTGGCAGCGGGTACCAGCTTGGAGGGCTGGTAGTTGGCGTCTTCGATCACGCGGATGCGGTTGACCCGATACAGTTCGCGCGCCTGACGCGGGATGTCCGAGGCGGGGAAGCACAGGCCCAGGTAGCTGGGGTAGCCGGGGTCGGCCACCTCGGCCAGCACCTGGCCATTGCCTTCGCTGTCGAACCGGTACGCCTTGACCCGGCCGAACCCGGTGATGCGCTTGAGCTGTTCCACCGACTGCTGCAGCAGGTCTTCAAGGCTGGCGGCCAGGTGCAGGTTGCCGACGAAGCTGCGCACCAGTGGGTAGTAATCACCTTGCTCAGCCAGGTCGGCCGGCAAGCGCACAGGCTCGAACTCGACGATCAGCACCTGGTCGTGACGGTGGGCCAGCACGCGCAGCTTGTCGCGCCAGGGCGCACTCGGGCGCAGGCACACGTCGCCGATATGGAACGGAAAGGCCTCGTCGTCGGGCAGGCGTGCAAGGTGCGCGCGCATATCGAAGCCGTCATCGACCAGCTCGGCCAAGGCGCAGCCCAGCAGCTCCCTGGCGGGCAAGCCTAGCCAGTGCTCGGCGTTTTCGCTGGCCTGGAGGATGTGCAGGTCGGTCTCGTCCAGCACCAGCAGAAACCCGTGGGGCTGGATGCTGCCCGGCACCTGGATCGGCTCCTGGGCACAGCGCTCTACGGCCTCGGCGAGGGGGTTGTCTGCAGTTATCAATGAAAACGCTCCTGTCATGCCCGCCCATGCAGCGGTCACGTGTCTGGTGCAGGACGATGGTTGACATGCACCGTACCAGAATGTCGGCTGATTTGCCGGCTCATGGCCATTGGAGGCACTGTGCGACGAGGGGTTCGGTGGCATCGAAGATTTTTTCGCGGTGGCCGCGAACGCCCGCTATCGCTTTATCGCTAATACAAAAAAATGGCTTGAAGCCATCACTGCTATTCCACCCCGCTGCTACGCTCCAATGGGTACACAGCTTCAATGCAAAGCGTCAGCACACAGCGATAAGGATTATAAAGTGACGGAACGCTTTTTGGCCGCGTTGTTTGGCCTGTTGTTGAGCGGCAGTGCCGTAGCGACGGACTTTCTCGTTGAAGTGCGGGTCCTGGTGCAGCGGGGTTGCATGCTGGTCAACCAGACGCGAGATGCCGGGGCACAAGCGCTGGGCCTGATTGACCTTGGCAGTGCCGCGCGGCTCGATGGCCCAGGCGCGCCCTTGAGCGGTGTACTGCACAGCCAGCGGCCGCCACGCTTGGAATGCAACCCCGACACGCCCTATCAGGTGCGGGTCGATGGCGGCCAGCACGGTGGCGCAGGTGAACTGCGCTTTCTGGCCAACGACGACGGCAAGGCCCGGCCTATTCCTTATCGCTTGTACCGCGACCCCGCCTGGCGCGAGCCGCTGGCGGTCGATGTCGCGCACTCGGCGCGGGTGCCGAGCAGCGGTTCGATCGAACTGCCACTCTATGCCCGCATCGACAAACTGGCCTGGGTACCACAGGCAGGCCTGTATGGCGACCTGCTCAAGATCACGGTCACCTGGTAAGGACGCCACCATGCACAAGGACGCGACGCCATGAACCGCACCTCGATCCTGCTGCTTACCCTCGGCCCGCTGCTGTTGCCCGGTGGTGCGGCCCATGGCACCACCACCGGTTTCATCCAGGCGCGGCTGGTGATCAGTGCGGCCTGCCAGATCAGCAGCGGCACCGACCAGCCTGCAACCCTGGGCAACCCTGGCCTGATGGACTTCGGTGAACGTGGCCCGAACTGGGACCAGCCACTGCGCAGCCGGGTCGACGAAGTGGCCGGTGAGGGCAGCTTGCAGATCAGTTGCACGCCCGAAGTCAGGGCCTTCAACGTGCGGATCAACGGCGGCCTGAATGGCAATGACGGCGTACGGCGCCTGAGCAACGGCCGTGAACTGATCCCATATCAACTGGCGGTGGACCCGGGTGGCAACAGCCGCTACGGCATCGGCCAGGCCCGCGCCTTCACCATCAGCAGCACCCAGCAGATACCGATTCCGATCTACGGCGTGGTAGTGGCGCAACCGCGCGCGCTGCCTGCCGGGCTGTACCGCGACACCCTGAGAGTGACCCTGGACTGGTAACCACGCAAGGAGACTTCGATGCGCACGAACCTCACCCACTGCATCCTCGCCGGCCTCGGTTTGGCCTTGGCTTCCCAGGCCCAGGCCGCCACGGTGACCGGTAACATCACCTCGACGCTGACACTGATCGCGGCCTGCCAGGTCAATGGCAGTTCCGCGAGCTCAGGGTTGAACTTCGGTACCCTCAACTTCGGCACCCAGGATGCCCTGTTCGGTACTGCCAACGCCCAGGTGCTTGGCGGCACGGGTAGCGCCTTGAGCATCCTGTGTTCGGCGGGCAGCATCCCGGCGATCCGCGTGCGGGCCGGTAGCCACGATGGCCAGTCCAGCGGCGGCACGCGTGCACTCGCCGATGGCGCCGGCAACTTCGTGCCCTACGACTTCTACACCGATACAGGGCGCACCCAGGTTCTGGTCATTGACGCCACCATCACCTTGCCGACCAGTACCGGCGTGGCCCAGACCGTCAACCTGTATGGCCAGGCGCGCGGCAAGGCGGGCCTGCCAGCGGGGGTGTACACCGACACGGTGGCCGTCGAGCTGACCTTCTGAGCCATGCGCGGTTGGCTGGCAAGTGGCATCACGGGTGTCGGTGTGCTGCTGGCCACGCCTCTGGGGGCGGTGCCCACCAGCACGTTCCAGGTGAATGCGCAGATTGTCGCCGGTTGCCTGGTCGTCGGTGGCGTGAGCAACTACGGCACGCTCGACTTCGGCACCCAGTCGGCGCTGGCCAGCGGCACCCTGAGCACCTCACTGGGGGGCGCCAGTGTGACGTTTCAGTGCACACCCGGGGTAACCCTGAACATGAGCCTGGATGGCGGCCAGAACAACGCCAGTGGCACACGCAACCTCAAGCGTACGGGCGGCACGCAGGTGTTGGCCTACCAGTTGTACCGCGACGCGGCGTACAGCCAAGCCTTCGGCATTGGCCAGAGCGTGGCGGTCAGTTACACCGACCCCACGTCAATCAAATTGCCGGTGTACGGCAGAACCCAGTTGACCGGCACGCTGCCGGCAGGGACCTACACCGATGTAGTGCAAGTGACGGTGACCTGGTGAAACGGCCAGCACCCATGACAGCAGTCTAAGGAGAGTGGCATGTGGGCAGGCGCGAAGTGGGCGCGTGGTTTGATCGGGTTATCGCTGCTGGCAAGCCTGCCGGCGGGGGCAGCCACCTCGGTGCTGATCTGGCCGATTGACCCGGTGCTGGAGGCTGACCAGAAGGCCGGCGCACTGTGGCTGGAAAACCGCGGCACTGCGCCGGCGAACCTGCAGGTGCGGGTGTTCGCCTGGCGCCAGGGTGATTACCAAGAGCAGTTTCAGGCACAGCGCGACATCATTGGCAGCCCGCCCGTGGCCAATATCGCCCCGGGGCAAAAGCAGTTGATCCGCCTGACCCGCACCGGCAGTTCGCCCGCCGGCCAAGAGCAGGCCTATCGCATCATCATCGACGAAATCCCCCCAGCAGTCCCGGCAGACAACGCCAGCCAGGGCGCTACGGCCGCGATCCGCCTGCAGATGCGTTATTCGGTGCCGCTGTTCGTCTACGGCGAAGGGTTGTGGGGCAAGGCCGACCCTGAAGGCAAACGTAATGCCGAAGGAGTGGGCAAGCCGCAACTGAGCTGGCACGCAGTGACCGTGCAGGGCAAACCCTACGTCGAGCTGCGCAACACCGGCCCGGTGCATGCGCGCCTGACCGATGTGGTGGTGCAGCAAGGCAGCCAGAGCAAACCGTTGGCCGAAGGCCTGCTGGGCTATGTATTGCCCGGTGCCAGCATGCGTTGGCCGGCGCCGCTGGCGCCGAGCGCCGGCAGTGTGCTGAAAGGGCGGGTCAATGGCCAGAACGTGGCGGATGCCATCCGCCAAGGTCAATGAGCCTGCGGCTGAATGAAGGGCAGGGGCCAGGGAGGACCCGGCAATGGTCGGAAACCGTGTGTGAAATGGCTGTCGGCGACGCCGCGCCGCTGGTGCCTGGGGCTCGCCCTGTTCGGCCCCTGCCTGGCGCTGGCCGACGACCTGCCGCCACCACCCACGGAGATGTCCGCCATCGCCGACGCCACGCTGTACCTCGACCTGCTGGTGAACCAGATGCCCAGGGCTGAACTGGTGCCCGTGCAGCAACGGGCCGGGCAGCTGTTCCTGGGCAGTGATGTGCTGCGCGCGGCCGGCATCAGCCTGCCGAACGATCCCCAGGGCGAGGTGGCACTAGATGCCGTGCCAGGCCTGCACGCCGACTACGACAGCCAGAACCAGCGCCTGCTACTGCAGGTGCCGCCGGCCTGGTTGCCGGACCAACAGGTGGGCGATCGCAACCTGTACCCGGCCAGCGATGCGCGCAGCAGTTTCGGCGCCTTGTTCAACTACGACCTGTACCTGAATGACACCGATGAGGGTGGCACCTACCTGGCAGCCTGGAACGAACTGCGCCTGTTCGACAGCTGGGGGACGTTCTCCAGTACCGGCCAGTGGCGCCAGTCGTTCAATGGCGCCCAGGCCGACCAGTCGCGCCAGGGCTTCCTGCGTTACGACAGCACCTGGCGCTTCACCGATGAACAACGGCTGCTCAGCTACGAAGCCGGTGATTTCGTCACCGGTGCCTTGCCCTGGACCAGCGCGGTGCGGGTCGGCGGCCTGCAACTGTCGCGCGATTTTGCGGCTCGTCCGGACCTGGTGACCTACCCGCTGCCCGCATTCGCCGGAGAGGCGGCGGTACCGACTTCGCTGGACCTGTTCATCAACGGCTACAAGTCCAGCAGTACCGAGCTGCAACCTGGCCCGTACACCCTGACCAACGTGCCGTTCATCAACGGTGCAGGTGAAGCGGTGGTGGTAACCACCGACGCCCTCGGCCGGCAGGTGTCGACCACGCTGCCGTTCTATGTCACCAGCAGCCTGCTGCAAAAGGGCCTGTCGGACTTCTCGGTAGCTGCCGGTAGCCTGCGCCGCGATTATGCCGTGCGCGATTTCAGTTACGGCCCAGGGGTCGCCTCGGGGAGCTTGCGCTACGGCCTCAGCGACAGCTTTACCCTAGAGAGCCACCTTGAAACCGCCGAGTCACTGGTGCTGGGCGGCCTGGGTGGCAACATGCGCCTGGGCAACTTCGGGGTGCTGAATGCGGCCTTGGCACAGAGCCAGTTCGACGGCGAGAAGGGCCATCAGGTCGCCCTCGGCTACCAGTACAACAGCCAACGTATCGGCTTCAGCTACCAGCGCCTGCAGCGCCACGGCGACTACGCTGACCTGTCGCGGGTCGACAGCCCGGACATGCTGTTGAGCCAACGTAGCGAGCAGGTCACCGTCAGCCTCAACCTCAATGAATACGGCAGCCTCGGCGCTGGCTATTTCGACGTACGCGCCGCAGACGCTTCGCGCACGCGGTTGATCAACCTGAGCTGGAGCAAGCCGCTGTGGGGCAACAGCAGCATCTACCTGTCGGCCAACCGCGAAATCGGTGACAGCCAGTGGGCTGTGCAGGCGCAATTGGTCATGCCGTTCGACCTTAACGGTACCCTGGCGTTAAGCGCAGAACGCAGCAAGGAAGGCGAGGACTTGCAGCGGGTCAACTACAGCAGGGCGGTGCCGGTGGGTGGCGGCGTCGGGTACAACCTGGGGTATGCCACCGGTGGCAACCGCGATGCCTATCGCCAGGCCGATGTCACCTGGCGCCTGCAGTCGGTGCAGTTGCAGGCCGGTGTCTACGGCAGCAGTGGCGAGATGACCCGTTGGGCAGACGCCAGCGGCTCGTTGGTTTGGATGGACGCCGGGGTGTTCGCCGCCAACCGCATCGACGACGCCTTCGTGGTGGTCAGCACCAACGGCTACGCCGATGTGCCGGTGCGCTACGAGAACCAGCAGATCGGCCGCACCGACAGCAGCGGCCATTTGCTGGTGCCGTACAGCAGCGGTTACTACAGGGGCAAGTATGAGATCGACCCGATGGACCTGCCGCCCGACATCCTGGCACCCGAAGTGGAGCAGCGTGTGGCGGTGCGTCGTGGCAGCGGCTACTTGCTGGAGTTCCCGCTCAGGCGCGTGCTGGCGGCGAGTATCGAGTTGGTGGACGCTAGCCAGCAGGTGATCAAGCTCGGCAGCCGAGTGACCCACGAGGAAAGCGGCAGCCAGGCGGTGGTTGGCTGGGATGGATTGGTCTACCTGGAGAACCTCTCGCCGCACAACCGCCTGCTGGTGGCGCTGGAGGGCGGAGGGCAGTGCCAAGTCGAATTCGACCTGCCTGAAGGCGCAGGCTCGGTCCCCTTGATCGGCCCATTGGTGTGCCGATGAAGGCCTGGCAGCGAGGGTTGTGGGCGTGCGCGCTGCTGCTGCCGGCAGGTGCGGCGTGGGCCAAGTGCGCGTCGGTGCCAACCTCGCCCGCAGCGTTTGGCACCATCAGTTCGACCCTGGTACGCAGCACAGTACAGACCGCCTTCAGCAGCAATTCGGGGTTGCAGTGCAACGGCTCGGTGCTCAGCGTGCTCGGCAGTGGCGATACCTTCAAAGCGACCATTCTGCCGGCTACCGGAGGTTTGGTCGGCCCCACCGGTGACGTCATCCCCTACACGCTGTATGCCGACAGCAGCACCAACTACCCGATCACCCGTGGTGTGGCCTTCGATTTTGCCCGCAACGGCATTCTTGACCTGCTCGGGTTGCTCAACGGTACACCCAAGGCGGTGCCGATCTACATGCGCACGCAGCTCAACAGTAACGTCGCGGCGGGGCTTTACCAGGAGACGCTGAGCGTCAACTGGGCCTGGAACTACTGCGATGGGATTGGCATTGGCGGTTTGTGCATCGGCCGAGATAACAGTTCCGGCACCCAGTTTCTCACGGTCAGCCTGACGGTGAGCAACGACTGCCAGATCACCACACCCACCATCAGTTTCGGCAGTGCGCCGGTGGTGTCGGGGTTTGCCACGGTGAACCAAGGCGTGAGCCTGTCATGTACCAAGGGCACCAGCTACACGGTGGGGCTGGATGACGGGCAGAACGTGTCGGGTGGGCGGCGCAGGATGAAGTCGGCGGCCAACAACTACCTGGCCTACGATATCTTCAAGAGCGCCAGTGCAGTGCGCTGGGGCTCGGTCACCGGTGCCCGGCGTTCGAGCAGTGATGCCGATATCAATCCAGGGGTGGGTACGGGGACAGGCAGCCAGGTGTTCAACTACAACGCCAAGGTGTACACCGACCAGGCCACACCGCCGGCGGCGAGCTACACCGACAGTGTGACGTTGGATGTGCAGTTTTAGCGTTCTACTGAACCTGCCTCTTCGCGGGCAAGTCGGACCGCCGCACCGCCGCTCCCACCCGAACTGTGTAGCCTCAAATTGTGGGAGCGGGCTTGCCCCGCGAAGGGGCCTTGAAGGTCAACGCAGGTCGTCAGCCATCTTCAGCAATGTCTCCAACACTGCCCCTGCCAGCGCCTTCGACCGCGCCCCAGACCACCCGGTAACGGCATTGGGTGCATCGTCATGGTCCTTGAAGGGCATTTCCAGCGTCAGTGACAGGCAGTCATGAGCCATGCCCACCGCATTGCACGCCAGCGTGGTATTGGCTTGCCCAGGCTCATCACGTGTATAGCCATGCACGGTCTGGAAGTCCGGGGTCACGCTGCACAGCGTGCTCCGGAACTGCTCCTCCAGCTTAGCCAGGCGTGGTGTGTAACCGGGGTTGCCCTCGCACGCCGCAGTGAACACATGGGGGATTTCTTCATCCCCGTGCACATCGATGAACGCATCCACCCCGTACTGCTTCATCTGCGCCTGGGCAAAGAACACCTCAGGGCTGAACTCGACGCTGGCGTCCTGCCAGGCACGGTTGAGGTCCTTGCCCTTGAAGTTGGTGCGCAGATGCCCGAGGAAGGCGCCGTCCGGGTTCATGTTGGGGATCAGGTACAGGTCAGCCTTTGCCAGCAGTTGCTGCACCTGGCCATCGTTGGCTTGCAGGCGGTCGATCACGCCCTCCATGAACCACTCGGCCATGTGCTCGCCCGGGTGTTGCTGGGCAATCAGCCACAGCTTGCGCTTGCCGGTTGCGCCGTCGCCTGCACGCAGCAAGGGGATATCGCGCCCTTGCACGCTGCGGCCGCTGGCCAGCAGTTCGACACCGGGGATCTGCTTGGCGCGCTCGATCAGTTGATTGTGGCGCGCGCGCGGGTAGGGCTCGAAATAGGCGAACCAGATTTGTTCCTGCTCGGCAGTCACTTCGAATGACAATGCCTTGCCATCGAACTGGCTGGGTACGCGGAACCAGGTCTGCTGGTCGTAGGAGGCCACGGCGTTGTACCCGGCCCAGGCATTCTTGTAGGAGGATGCGGAGGCGTTATCCAGGCTGAAGCGATGGACCTGGCCCGGCGTCAACCCGCTGACCTTGAAGTGGAACCACTGGAAGTGGCCGCTGTGGGTGTCCGGCCGGATGTTCAGGTGGACCTTGGCAGGGTTGCTGGCATCCAGTACCTGGATGTTGCCGGAATCGAAATCGCAGTCGATCTGCAGGGGGGACAGCGTCACGGTCATCGCCGGGCTCCTTGACGGGCTTTGTTGTGGGGTTACTGTACACCGGTTGCGCGCTTGAGTGATGCAGGTGGCCTGTTGCTTCAGGTGTCGAGGGTTCGATAGTCACTGGTTTGTGCTTTGTTTTGCATATTAGGTTATCGCTAAAATCAATTTCATTTATTAATTCGCTGCCGTTAGAGTCCAGGTTCCCTACCTGCAAGGAGCCGCGGATGTCCATCCGATCCCACCTTCTGATGATTGCCGCCAGCGCATTGCTGGCGACCCAAGCCTTCGCAACCGAACGCCTGACCCTGCGCATTGGTGACCAGAAAGGCAACATGCGTGCGCAGCTGGAGGCCGCCGGTGCCTTGCGCGACTTGCCCTACGACATTCAATGGGCCGAGTTCCCCGCCGCTGCGCCCTTGGCCGAGGCGCTGAATGCTGGGGCGATCGATGCCGGCATTATCGGCGATGCACCGTTGCTGTTCGTGCTCGCCTCAGGGGCGCCGGTCAAGGCGATCGCCGTCGACAAGTCCGACCCTTACGGCACGGCATTGTTGGTGAACCCCGACGCGCCCTTCAACAGCGCCGCCGACCTCAAGGGCAAGCGCATCGCCACGGGCCGCGGGTCGATTGGCCATCACCTGGCGCTCAAGGCGCTGGACCAGGCTGGCCTGTCGGAAAAGGACGTGGAGTTTCGCTTTCTCGGCCCGGTCGATGCCAAGATTGCCTTGGCCAATGGCGCGGTGGACGCCTGGTCGACCTGGGAGCCCTACACCGCGCTGTCCGAGTTGAGCGGTCAGGGCAGGGTGCTGGTCAATGGCCGTGGCCTGTCCAGCGGCAACAGCTTCCTCGCGGCCACCGACAACGCGCTGGAGGATGCGCCACGCCGGGCCGCACTGCAGGACTACCTGGCACGCCTGGCCGGCGCCCAGGTCTGGGCGTATCAGCACCTGGACAGTTATTCGAAAACCCTCGCGGCGATCATCGGCTTCCCTGAAGAGGCCGCGCGCCTGCAGTTCGAACGCCGCCAATTGCGCTGGCAGGCCATCGACGCCACCACCATTGCCGAACAACAGGAAACCGCCGACTTCTATAAAGCCCACGGCCTGATGAGCCAACGGCTGGATGTGGCACCGACCTTCGCCAGCGGCTTCAGCGTGCCCGCAGCCGATGCACTGGCCGCTCAACGCTGACCCTGTTGCGGGCTTGCCTGCGAGAGGCCACGGCAGTTACAGGGTTTCTCCGTTAGTCGAAGGCGATCACCGACAAACAGTTGGCGCCCTTGCTGCTTGCCGCAGTCAGCAAGATGACGCTCTGAATCTCCTCATCAGGATGGCTCGTGCACCAGGCTTTGCCGGGCCATCCACTTCAGCAGCGTTGCGATGGGCACGCGGCGGTGCACTTCGTGACGCTGCTGTGCACCAGCGCCGTCGCCCGTGCGCTCGCGATAACGGCTCAGAATCAGATGCTGGCCATCCTCGGAGACCCGCGCCTCAAGCTCGTGCAGCACCTGCTGGCGAGTGTCGCGCTGCAGGCGCCTGAACAACACCACCGGCTGGGCATCAGTCATTGGTGGGTACCCCCGTACAGCTCGCCGGCCGTTTGCCAGGCGCGCCTGCCTTGCCTTCGGCTACCCGCTCGGCACGCTGTTGGGCGGTGTAGTCACGCACGGCTAGGTAGTAATCAGGCAGGATGCGCAACGTGTCGGTAACCGGCAGTGCTTCGGCGCGGCCATCCACCACACTGCCTGCCATGGCCACATTGCCCAGGGTGTCGACCGTGTCGCTGTTGTCGCCGAACGGGTCGACCGCCAAGCTCAGCACGCTGCCGGTCGCATCGCGCAGGTTGTGGGTGCCCAGCAGCGGTAGCTCGACGATCGGGCCATCGGCGATGTTCCACACGCCGAAGGTTTGGCCAAAGTCCGACGTGTGTCGGGGTAGCCCCATCTTCCCGGACACATCGATCAAGCCGGCGACGCCCAGGGTCGTGTTGAACATGAAGCGCGTGAGGCTGGTCATCGCCCGTTCGCCGTTGCCTTGCAACAGGTCGTTGACCAAGACCTTGGGTTCGCCGAAGTTGGCGGCGAAGTTGTGCACGCCCTGCCGGGTGAAATCAGGCAATGCGCTATAGCCACGGGCGACCGGTGCCAGCAGGTAATCGTCGACACTGCGGTTGAAGGCGAACACGGCGCGGTTGGCGGGCTCGGCGGGGTCGCTGAGCTGATAGGCCACAGGGCCACAGGCACTGGCAGGTGGCCGCTGGCTGCAGCCGCCGGCAGCGAGCAATGACAAGGCCAGTAGCGCATGGCGGGCTGAAAACCAGGCAGTGGGGGTAGCGGTGGGCATGGGCACATTCCAGACAAGAACTGGCGCCGATGGTGTGGCCGGTTGATTGCCTGGGAATGTCTGGATTATTGCCCGGCTGACACTTTGTTTCCGGGTTGAAATATATGACGGCAGCCCAGGGATGGCCGTAAAGTAAGCCTTTACTCTAGTGCCACTCAGTTAAGCGTCATCGGCTGTCATTGGGGCTGTTGTGCAGCCCATCGCAGCGGCCCCCTTGGCCCTAACTGATGGGCATTAGCTTTTACTCCCTCTGTTCGCGGTGCCCCGGTGTGAGCCATTTGCTGATTGTCGACGATGATGTCGAAGTACTCGACCTGCTGCAGAAGTTTCTCCGCCAGCACGGCTACGAGGTCGATGTAGCCAGTGATGGCCAAGGCCTTTGGCAGGCACTCGAACGGCGCGTGCCGGACTTGGTCATTTTGGATGTCATGCTACCGGGCGACAGTGGCCTGGTGCTGTGCCAGCGCTTGCAGGCCGAGTACAAGGTAGCGGTGATCATGCTCACCGCCATGGGCGAACTGAGCGACCGTGTGGTGGGCTTGGAGCTGGGCGCGGACGACTACCTGACCAAGCCGTTCGCCGCTCGCGAGTTGCTGGCCCGGGTGCGGGCGGTACTGCGCCGGGCAGGCGAGAGTCCGGGCAGCCCATTGCCTGCCTCGTCGCGTGCCGTACTCGAATTCTCTGGCTGGCAGCTGGACGTGCTGCGACGTGAGTTGCGCTCGCCGGAGGGGGTCATGATCCCCTTGTCCAACGGCGAATTCGAGCTGCTGCTGGTCTTCGCCGAGCACCCCAGGCGCGTGCTCAGCCGCCAGCAACTGCTGGACCTGGCGCGTGGCGAAGCGCACGAGGCCTATGACCGCAGCATCGACGTGCAGGTGAGCCGGCTGCGGCGCAAGCTTGAAAGCGACGGCGACAGCGAACCGTTGATCCGCACCTTGCGCAACGTCGGCTACCTGTTCACCGCCAGTGTGACCAAGCGATGAGGCTGTTGGCCTGGGCGCGCAGGGCCCTGCCACGGCCACGCGTCACCATTGCCCGCTGGATCGCGCTCACTACTCTGGCGGCCATGCTCAGCCTGCTGCTGCTCAAGTGGCTGTTCGGTGTGCTGCTCAGCGTCTGGGCGCAGCCGCCGTTGCTGGAAAGCGGCTTGATCGAGAAGGTTGCTACCGTCGCCCGCATGGTCGACGCCGCACCTGTGGCGCAGCGGCCGACCTTGGCCAGCGCCGCAGGTGATGTGTCGTATAGCGTGCAATGGCTACTGCAGCGTGACGAGGCCGGTTTGCCAGCCCTGGTAGATAACGAATTTCACCAAGGGGCGCCGACATTGCGCGCACTCCTGGCGCGCCCGGACGCGCAGATCGAAGTCTACGGGCCGTCCGACTTGCCAGAGCAGGCGCAACCGCGTGGCTATGCGCTTCTGATCGAACTGTCAGACAAGTCATGGCTGCTCTATCGCGCCACCGACCGCAGTTGGGGGCTGGATGAACTGCCGCGCAACCTGATCATTGTGGCGCTTATGATCGTCTCCAGCCTGGCGCTCGCGCTATTTGCCACGCGCTACCTGGCCCGCCCTCTGGAGCGCTTCGCCGAAGGCGCGCGGCGCTTTGGCAAGGACTTCAACGCCCCACCGATCCCAGTGGTCGGCCCTTACGACCTGCGCCAGGCCATTTTGGCTTTCAACGCCACCCAGGCCCAGCTCAAGCATTTTCTCGACGACCGCACGCAGATGCTCGCGGCGATTTCCCATGACCTGCGCGCCCCGTTGACCCGCATGCGCCTGCGCGCCGAGTTCATCGAAGAGGGCGAACTGCAGGCCAAGTTGTTCAAGGACGTGGACGAGATGCAGGCGATGGTCGACGCCGCGCTGCAGTTTTTCCGCGATGATGCACGGCTGGAGCCGGCCACGGCGTTCGACCTGGGCGAATTGTTGTCGACCGTGGTCGACGACTTCAAGGATGCGGGGGTGGACATCGACCTCAGCGGGCCGCGCCGGTGGGTCTATGTGGGTCGCCCCATTGGTATCAAGCGGGTGATGGTCAACCTGATCGAAAATGCGGTGAAGTACGGCACCGAGCCGACGGTGCAGTTGGCGATCACTGACGAGCAGATCATCATCCGCGTTCTTGACCGAGGCCCGGGCATCCCAGAGCACTTGCAGGCATGCGTTTTCGAGCCCTTCTACCGCATCGAAGGCTCACGCAACAAGGACACCGGCGGCGTCGGCCTGGGCTTGCCGGCGGCGCGCGCCATCGTCCTCGAACAGGGCGGTAGCGTAACCCTGAGCAACCGCCAGGGCGGTGGGCTCGAGGTCAGGGTCACGCTGCCTGTCGGCTGACCCACCGGTGGCGATCAGAGCCCCAGGTCACTGAGCCCGGGGTGATCGTCCGGGCGCCGCCCCAGGGGCCAATGGAACTTGCGATCCGCCTCGGCGATAGGTTGCTCGTTGATACTCGAATGGCGGTTCTGCATCAGGCCATCCTCGGCAAATTCCCAATTCTCATTGCCATAAGCACGGAACCACTGGCCGCTGTCATCGTGGTACTCGTAGGCGTAGCGCACGGCAATGCGGTTGCCGGTGAAGGCCCACAGCTCCTTGATCAGGCGATACTCCAGTTCATGGTTCCACTTGCGTGTCAGAAAGGCCTCCACCTCGGCCCGACCACGGGGGAACTCGACACGGTTACGCCACACGGTATCGGGCGTGTAGGCCAACGCCACCTTGGCGGCGTCGCGGCTGTTCCAGCCGTCTTCGGCAAGACGGACCTTTTCGATGGCGGTTTCGCGGGTGAAAGGGGGCAGCGGTGGGCGGGGCATCGTAGGCACTCCTCAGGTGGTTTATAGCTAGGAGCGTAGTCATCGAGGGCGGTACAGGGAATCGGCGTGCCCGGCACTTCATAATTGCGGGCGGCGGAATAATGTTGGGATGCGGAGGTCGCAAGTGAGTCCCTGACTCTGTGGGAGCAGCTGTCTTGTGGTGCTTGTTCCGGCCTCTTCGCGGGCAAGTCGGACCGCCGCACCGCCGCTCCCACCCGAACTGTGTAGCCTCCAAGTCTAGCGCCGCACCTGTGGGAGCCGGCTTGCCGGCGATGCAGGCGACGCGGTTCATGGCGCCGGCTTTGCCGGTGTTCGCCGGCAAACCGGCTCCCACGGGGCCCTGCTAAATCAATGAAACATCCTCTCTAGGGGAGGTTCTCAGGCGTTCAGGCTGCGCCGTCCAACGCTGTGCCCGTCGCCTTCGCGCGCCCGCCGAGCCATACCAAAAGCAGCCCCGCAGCCGCCAGCAGCCCACCTGCCATCGGTACCGCCGCGTAGCCCAGGTTCAGGCTGATCACCCCACCCCCGAGCGCAGCGCCCACGGCATTGCCAAGGTTGAACGCGCCGACATTGATCGAAGAGGCCAGCCCTGGGGCCTCGGCGGCGGCGGTCATGACGCGCATCTGCAGTGGCGGCACCACGGCGAAAGTGAAGACACCCCACACCAGCAGTGCGAGTGCGGCGCCCAGGTGACTGCCCAGCACCAGTGGCATCAGCAGCATGAGCACCGCCAAGGCACCCAGGAAGATCCGTGCCGCGCCGTCCAGTGACCAATCGGCCAGGCGGCCGCCGAGGCTGTTGCCCAAGGTGAAGCCCACACCGATCAGGACCAGCCCGAGGGTGACGAAGCTGTCCGAGGCACCGGTCAGCTCGGCCAGCACCGGCGCCACGTAGGTGTACAGGGTGAACATGGCGCCGGCACCCAGCACGGTGGTGGCCATGGCCAGCAGCACGCTGGGGCGGGCAATCACGGCCAATTCCTTGCGCACATGGGGCACGCTGCCGCGTTCGCCCTTGGGCAGGGCGTACCACAGCGCGGCCATGGCCAGCAGGCCGAGTACCGCCGTGCCGGCAAACGCCATGCGCCAGCCGACCTGCTGGCCGACCCAGGTGGCGGCAGGCACGCCGCCGATATTGGCGATGGTCAGGCCCATGAACATGGTCGCCACGGCGCTGGCCTGTTTGTCCTTGGGCACCACGCTGGCGGCAACCACGGCGCCCAGGCCGAAGAAGGCACCGTGGTTGAGGCTGGTGACCAGTCGGGAGGCCAGCAGCGTGTAGTAGTCCGGCGAAAGTGCCGACAACAGGTTGCCCAGGGTGAAGATGGCCATCAGCGACATCAGCGCGGCGCGCTTGCCGAAGCGGCTGAACAGTAAGGTCATGATCGGTGCGCCGACCATCACGCCGATGGCGTAGGCGGTGATCAGCATGCCCGCGCTGGGGATACTTGCATCGACGCCTTGGGCGATCACGGGCAACAGGCCCATGGGGGTGAATTCGGTGGTGCCGATGCCGAAGGCGCCGATGGCCAGGGCGAACAGGACCCGTTTGGGAGAAAGCGTGCTCATCGAGCGCTCCGGATGGAATGAAGGGGGGGTAGGAGCAGCCTTGTGCTGCGAAGAGGCCCGTAAACACAGCGAAGATTCATGCTGTGTTCACCGGCCTCTTCGCAGCACAAGGCTGCTCCTACAGTGCAAGCTGCAGCGGCGGGTTGATCAGTCCCAGGCAGGCGCCAGGCCATCCGGGCTGACTTCACGCCCGTTGCGTTCGAGCGTGGCGATGCGCGCCATGTCGTCGGCGTCCAGGCGCAGGTCGCGGGCGAGCAGGTTGCTGGCCAGGTTTTCGCGTTTGGTCGACGACGGAATCACCGCATAGCCCAATTGCAGAGCCCAGGCCAGGGCCACTTGCGCGACGGTGGCTTTGTGCTTGGCGGCGATCTCGGCCAGCACCGGGTCTTTCAGGACCTTGCCATAGGCCAGGGTCATGTAGGAGGTGACGGTGATGCCCTGATCCTGCAGGAACGCGGCCAGCTTGGCATTTTGCAGGTAAGGGCTGAGCTCGATCTGGTTGGTGGCGATTTCGCCCTCGCCAACCACCGCGATGGCCTGGCGGGTCAGTTCGATGTTGAAGTTGGACACACCGATCTGGCGGGTCAGGCCCTGCGCCTTGGCCTCAGCCAGGGCTGCCATGTACTCGGGCAGCTCGACGCCATTGCCCGGTGCCGGCCAGTGGATCAGCAACAGGTCGACATGGTCGGTACGCAGTTTGGCCAGGCTATCGCGCAGGCTGGGGACCAGCTTGTCGGCGGCGTAGTTGTCGACCCAGATCTTGGTGGTGATGAACAGCTCGCTGCGCGGCACGCCGCTTTCGGCGATGGCTTGGCCCACCTCGGCTTCGTTCTTGTAGATCTGTGCGGTGTCGATGACGCGGTAGCCCAGCGCCAGGGCCGACTTGACCGAATCGATGACCGCTTGGCCGGTGAGGCGGAAGGTGCCCAGGCCGAAAGAGGGAATGTTCATGATCTTGCTCCTGATGAGGCTACGTGAACCGAACGGTGCTGGCTTTGGTTGTTCAGGTGAGGGAGCAGTGTGCGGCTTCTCCAGAAGGTGATAAAGCCGTCGTCACTCCAAAGTACTTTGCGTCTGGAGCAAGAATTGGCGCTTGTGAATAAGCGCACCGAGAGGTAATGACGTTGCGATGCGCGCTCTGCGCAATTGCTTTTCAATGGCAAGCAGGTATTCATCTACCACCGCCGCCTGCAGCGCAACTGATGTGATCGAGCCCCAATTCAAGTGGAGCGCTCGATCATGCCGATGGCAACCCATAGCGACGACCTGCTGGACGAGTTGATCGCCAGCCGCCTTCCCAGCTGGCTGGCCAACGCCACACCGGAGCGTCTGAGGGCACTGAACCTGTGCCTGAGCCAGCAAATGGACGTTCAGCAGCAGCTACAGGGTCTTTACCAAGGGACTACTGGGCTCGATGACTTTTCCGCCCCCCTGCTACAACAGGCCCTGCACGATCAGCAGTTGCAGCTGGACGTGAGCAAGGCGCAGATTCAGTTGAAAGTCGTGCTCCCTGCACCCTTGGCAAAACTGCTGGGCAAGCCGCAAGTGCGGTTTTTCAAGCATTCGTTGCTTGAGGCCGCACTGCACAACTTCAGTGCGGGTGAGGCGGCCTCTCAGGACGGCGCGACATTGCTCGATGAAAACGCCAGCCCGCTTGCGTTTGCGCCCGTGGCATTCGCTGAGCTTTGTCGCACGCTCGATGTGGGCAAGCAGTATCAGGACTACCTCAAGGCCCGCTATCAAGCCCCGTTAGAGGAGGGGCGCCGCGTCAACCGGATAGTCGAAGAGGGCTACCGGGCAGCGCTGGAGGCTGCTGTACGGCTGTCTGCCTTGAAGGGTGAGATCAATGAGCGAAGCTATCAGCTGTTTCTACCGCTCATGTCATCTGTGCCCACCGAGGGCAGTGATTCAGCGGTGTTGATCCCCAAAGTCCTGCGGCTGCTCGGCAAGCAAATTCGTGGGGCCATGGCCTTTGAAGTGCGGCAAGGCGGGCAGGCAACTGCACCTCTGGAAGGCGTACTTTGCTGGATCCCAGGTGACGAGCAGGGGGCCCTCACCTGGTATGGCAACTGGGACACGTTGTTCAGTAGCTTAGGCGAGCTGTTCCGGCTGCCCGGTTATGAGGCGTTTTTCCAGCGCTTTATCGGCCAGCGCGACCGGCTGGCATTCACCCAGGCGCTGAGCAAAGCTAAAGCAGCGCGGGCTGCCCACCTGCCTGCCGAACTCGACGGCCGTTATGAAGCTATCGAGCTGCCGCTGTTCGAGCACATGCGTAAGGTGCAGCTCGACACGTTGCTTGATGATGCCAGGGTCTTGGCGGTACCCACGGCAGATCAGGACAGTAATGAGCGCAACGCGCGCCTGCACTTCTACCTCGATGCAGGCTTGTCCGTGCTTGGGGTCGCGAGCCTGTTCGTGCCTTGGTTGGGCTTGCCCTTGCTGGCCATTGCGGCGGTCGAGGTGGTCTCGGGGGTGTACGAGGGCTATGCCGATTGGCAACTGGGTGACCGGCAGGGAGCGCTCGAGCACCTGTTAGGCGTTGCCGAGAATATTGCCCTGGTTGGGGTAGGCGTCGGTGTCGGGGTGGTTGCTGGGCGTGTGCTCAAAAGCGCCGGCCTGGTGCGCCGGTTGGTGCCCGTACGGTTGAATGAGGGGCAGGTAAGCCTGGTACACCCCGAACTGCCTGGTTACGAAGTGCTGGACGACACGTTGGCGGTGGGTGAGCGAGGCGGCGAGGCAGGGCAGGAGCGACTTCGCACCCACACTGGCACCTACAGGGTCGCTGAGGATCCGTTGACACGACAGCTGTGCATTTTGCACCCAACGCGCCTGCACGCCTACGCGCCGTTGCTGGAGCACAATGGTGCCGGCGGCTGGCGCCACGCGCTTGAAGTTCCGCAGCAGTGGCAGGATGCAGCGCAGATGTTCAGGCGTTTGGGTAGCACGCTGAGTGAGGTATCCGATGCCACGGCAAACGATGTGCTGCACATCACCGGTTTTGATCAAGCACGCGTACGCCGCCTGCATGCGCAGAATGCGCCAGCCCCCGCGCAACTGCTCGATGCCCTGCAACGCTATCAGCTGCATCAACGTGAGCCCGGGCTGCAGGGTGCAGCATTCGAGCAACGGTTACAGGCGGAGCAGCCTTTGGCCTCCCCTGAGGCAAGTATTCTTCGGGGTACTTTCCCTGGGCTGAGTGTGCGTGGTGCGCAGGAGATCGTCGCCAATGCCGAGCCAAGCCTGGTGCAACGCATGGTTACTCAGCGGAAGGTGCCCATGGCACTGGCTGGCACTGCCCGCTGGTACCTACGCGATGCGCGCGTGGACCGCGCCTGCGCGGGCTTGTGGCAAGCACCGGCGATCAATGCCGATACCGAGCGGCTGGCCCTTGGGCTGATCGAAGGCTGGGCGCCTTGGCCTGAAGGCGAAAGGGTGGAGATACGCCAAGCGACTCGAGAGGGTGAATTGATCGCCTGGGCAGGGGCGAACAACGCCGATCAGGTGCGTATCATTGTCCGAGATAACGACCAATACCTGGCTTACAGCGGCACTGGCACACAGCTGACTAACGTTGTACAGGGTGAGAGCCTCTTTGAAGCGTTGCTAAAGCAGCTGGATGCAGCGCAGCGCGGTGTGCTGGGGGAGGCAGGGCAGTCCGCCACGCAGTTGGGTGATGGCTTGAGACAGCGCGCAAACGCGCGCCATGAACAGGCGGAACAATTGATTGGGCTGACACCTGCGTCATTGGGTTTGAGGCCACTCGCACGCTTGAGCGGCGGGCGTTTGGGCTATCCGTTAAGTGGCAGGCCGGGTATGCGTCTGCCAGAAGAACAACCTTCGTTGGTGATCGACGAGGCGCAGGTTCGCCCTCTTCTCGAAGGCCTGCGGCGCCTGTTCCCCGACCGCGAAGAGCAAACCCTGCGCCAGTACGCGGATGCCATTGCCCGCACGCCAAGGCGGGATGTCTGGAACCATTATGCTGACTTGGCGCGGCAGGTCAGTACATTGCGCACCAGCCTGGATACCTGGAGCCAAGCGGGGGATGCGGCGCAACGCGCTGCAGGTGCGGACCGTGGTGTGCGACTGCATTGGAGTGCATCGCGAGCGATCATGGCGCAAGAGATTCTGCAGGCTTGGCATCCACAGTTGCCAGGTGAAACGCCAACCTTCCAACTTGATTTTGACGGCGCGCTGACCGGCGGGGTGCCAACGTTCCCGCACACCGTTGGCTGGGGCCGACTGAGCGGCTTGACGCTGCGCAATACCAGTGCGATGGAGTTGCCTCCCATCACTGCGCAACACTTTGCCGGCCTGCGTAGTTTGAGATTGATAAATACGGCCTTGGAGGCACTGCCCCAGTGGCTTGTAGACCTTGAACAACTCACCCATGTGAGCTTGCGAAGCAATCGCTTGGCGGCACTGCCGGCTCAACTATCGCGCATGACGCGTTTGTCGAGCCTGGACCTGGGGCACAATCGGTTGACGGTGATCCCGCAAGTACTTGGGCAACTGGGCGAATTGCGGACCTTGAGTCTGGAAAGCAACGGTATCGTCATCGATGCACAAAACAGTGTTCGGCTCGAAAGCATGCAACAGCTGGAGGTGCTGATACTCGACGGTAACCCGCTGGCAAGCATGCCGTCACTGGTCAGAAGCATCGAGTTGCGAAGGGTTACGCTGCGCAACACTCAGCTGCGGGTGTTCCCAACCGAGTTGCTTGGCCAGCATCCGGGTATGAGCCTTGCGCTAGAGGCCAACAGGATCGTTGATCTGGATGATGAGTCATTGCGATTGATCGCTCGCGACAGGGCCCGTATCTGCCTTGACTACAACCCCTTGTCCCAGGCGTCTGTTCAGCGACTGGACGCCAATGATCGCTTGGAACCGGTGGATCCGTTTGCGCCTCAAGAGGGTGATCAGATAATTGCAGATGATCCTCAGCGCGTGCAGGCGCTTCGTGCCATCTTGATTAGGATTGGCAACCAGGTGACCAATGCCAGTGCGCATCTGCCGCAGCATGAGGTGTTGGCTGCACATCTCAATGTGCTTGAGCAGGCCAGTACGTTGCGAGAAAGCCTGGAAGAGTGGTGCGGCGACGACCCTGGCCGGCTGGCCTTTGCACGGCGTCTGCTTGGAAGCTGGCTGCCGGAGGTGCCGGGAAGCGTATCTCCTCCCCACGAGCGACATTTTGCCCTGCGCATTGACGGTGCGCAGATTGGTGCATTGCCGCCATTTCCTGACACGATCAGTTGGGGGCGGCTGCGCTGGCTGCGGCTGATAAACATCGATTTTTCCAGCGTCGCGCCCGACTACTTCAGCCGCTTCACTAATCTGATTCAGTTGCGGATCAACAACTGCCACCTCAGCGAAGTGCCGGCATGGGTCTGTGACCTGCGCAGGCTGGATGATCTGTCATTGTCCAACAACCAGTTGGCGTCGCTGCCTGAAGGCTTGGAGCGATTGACTGACCTGACGATGCTGTTTCTGAATGACAATCGCCTCACCCAGGTACCCGACGCCTTGCGCGGATTTGGCCGGCTTCAACGGTTGGGCCTGGCGAACAACCAGATTGTCGTGGATGTCGGGGGCGCCGCTCGACTGAACGCATTGTCAGCGCTGAGGATGCTGAACCTGAGCACTAACCCGCTCGGTAGCCTACCGACGCTACCGCAAAGCACTTCACTGGAGAGCGTGGCGGTCGCCAATTGCCAACTGGGCGAGTTCCCTTTGGCGCTTATGCGTGAACACCCCAACCTGACGCTCAGGCTCGATGGCAATCGTATCAGTGAGCTGAGTGAGGAAGCGGTCCGCTTGATCCGAGCGAACCCTCAGGGCGTCAACCTCCAGCTCAATCCACTGTCTGACGACAGCGCGCGTCGGTTGGCGGCTGTCCAGCCAGTGTTGGAGCCTGCGCAACCGCCTCAGCCGGAGCCACACCCGGAACCACAGTTGCAAGCTCAGGCTGCCCGTGCGCCGGAGCGGGTAGTGGTTAGGATGGCGAACCCGCAGGCTCAGCATCATGGCGTCGACGCCTCGCGTGATCGGTGGCTGCAAGGCCTGCCCTCGCCACTTCAGCAGCAACGGCAAGCGCAATGGGCACGGCTCACGGCAGAGCCAGGTGTCGAAGATTGGTTGGCGTTCCTCGACGGTTTGAGTCGAACCGCAGATTTTCAGCAGGATGTTGAAGCCCTACAGGCGCGAGTGTGGAGCCTGATCGACGCCTGTGAATTGAATGAGCGTGTTCGAGGGGCCATTTTCGATGAAGCGCAACGAGACGGCATGGCCGAGAGCTATCTCGCCCAGCTCGATCGGCTTGAGTTCGCCAGGGTTCGCGCGCTGCGCACTGAGGGCCTGCAGGGTGATGATCTTGAGCGTGCCTATGTACAGTTAGCCCGCGAACAGTTGTCCCTTTTGCAGGAAGGTAGGCCTGAAGCACTTATCGAATCGCTTGCAGGCAGCAGGTACTGGCAGGACTATCTCCATCAGCGCTTTACTGAACGGTTTGATGCTCGGCTACTGGGTTTCAATACGCGCGTGGATGCGTTGGATGCCCTGGCGATCGATCCAAATGAATACATGCAACGTATCGCTGTGCTGGCGGCTGAGCGAAACGCTGTTTTCCATACGTTGATTCGTGAACTCACCGTTGAAGCGTGCACGCGTCATCCGGCGCAGGAGCATTAAGTACCGCAGTGGTGAGGGGGAATGCTGTTTATCTCGGGCTTTGACCAACCAGAGAAGCCGCCAATGCCCTCACCACAGCCTCAACCCAACGCAGTGGATACCCTGATCGCCTGCCGCTTGCCGGCCTGGCTTGCCAGCGCATCCGAGGACCACTTGGGCAAACTGCGGGTTAGTCTGCAGCGCCAGCAACGCAGCCAGCACCACTTGGCTGAGCTGTTTGCCCGTATCACGCCACTGGACGCTTTTGCCAAGACATTGTTAGACCAGGCACTGAGTGATCGCCAGTTGCCGGCGCTGGATGTGCGCCAGGTGAAGCTGCGCACCACCACCACCCTTCCGATTGCATCGGTGGGCCCTGGGGGGCTGGGCAATTCGGTAAGCGAGATCGCTGAGGTGAGTTTGCTGACGGCCGCGCTGCACAACTTCAGCGAGCATGAGACACCGCCCTCTGGTGCTTTTCAAACCCACGTCATCGTCGATGCGCAAGGTGAGCCGCAATCACTGAGCCCGCAGGTCTATGTAGCGCTTTGCCGAAGTGTCGACGTGGGTGGGCGCTATCAGCGCCATCTTGAGTCAATTCTGTTGGGGCCGGGGGAGAGGAGCAAGCAGGTGGAGACCCTGCTTGAAGACAGCGCGCGTGCCAACCTGGAGGCTGATGTACGTCTGGCTGTGCTCAAGGGCGAAATTGATGAGCGCCTGTACCTGCAGTTCCTCCCTGTGCTTTCAACGGTGGCCGTGGTGGACTCCGACACTACGCGCCTGTTGCCATTTGATCTGCGTGTGCTGGGCAAGCAACTGCGCGGCGTGTTGGCTTTCGAGGCGCGGCGAGGGGGGCTGACGAGTGCGCCTCTGGAGGGTGTGGTGCTATGGGTTCCCGATGACCCCCACGGTCCGCTGCAGCGTTTTGCGACGTGGGATGAGTTGTGGCACGGCCTGGGCCGACGATGCCAGGCGAAGGGCTACCCAGCCTTCATCCAGCGGTTCATCGGCGAGCGTGACCGCTGTGCCTTCAGCCGCACACTGCGTCGATTGCTACAGGCCAGAGCGGGCGCGCTGCCGATTCAGCTAGACGGTCGCAGCCAAGCGATTGACCGGTCATTGTTCCCGCATCTGCGGAAAGTCCGCCTCGATACGTTGCTGGACGATGCGCGTGTACTGGCCACGCCAACTGCCGAGGCGGACCAGGCTGAGCGCGAACGACGCATGGGCGACTATGCCAGCGCAGGGTTCGATCTCTTGGGGTTGGCCAGCCTGTTTGTCCCTGTTCTTGGCCTGCCGCTGTTGGGCATCGCTGCTTTGCAGATCACTGACGAAGTCTATGAAGGTTATGCAGATTGGAAGCTAGGTGACCGTGAGGGGGCGTTGAACCACCTGTGGGGCGTTGCCGAAAACGTGATTGCCGGCGTTGCTGTGGCATCGATTGGGCTCGTGGCGGGACGATTGATCGAGCGTTCGGCGTACGTTGATGCGCTGGTGCCGGTGTTGAAGGCACACGACGAGGTTCGCCTGATCGATGCTGAACTACCCGGCTACGCGGTGCCGCAGCTGGGGTTGGCCGTTGGCGAGCGTACCCGCGTGGCCGGGCAGACACGGCTGCGCACCCATCTGGCGACCTATCAGGTAGTCGAGGATGCGCAAGGCGCGGGCTTGCGTATTCAGCACCCCAGCAGACCGAGCGCCTACTCGCCCTGGCTCGACAGCAACGGCGAGGGCGGTTGGTGCCATCAGTTGGAAACCCCGCAGCACTGGCAAGGGGCGACGCAGTTGATGCAGCGCTTGAACAGCGCATGGGCGGCGCTCGACCCCCTGACGGCCGAGCATGTCATGCACACGACCGGCTTTGATGAGGCGCGCCTGCGGCGCCTGCACCTTGAGCATGCGCCAGCACCGGCACGGCTGCATGATGCCTTGCAGCGCTATCAGTTGCATGCGCAGTACCCTGAATTGCACGGCGATGCGTTCGAGCTGCACCTGAGTGGGCTGCAACGCCCCCTGGAGGCGGCAGAGCAGCTGTTGACGCGTGACTTCCCGGGCCTTACCCCGCGCGCTGCGCGGCAGATCACCCAGCGCGCCGGGCCTGAAGAGGTCGAGCGCATGATCGGCACCCAGCGCGTGCCGCTTGCCTTGGCCAGCGAAGCGCGCTGGCTGTTGCGTGACAGCCGCCTGGACCGTGCCTACGCAGGCTTCTATCAAGCGGCGGCGGTGAATGCCGACACCGAGCGGTTAGCATTTGGCCTGCTGGCTGATGCGGCGCCATGGGCACAAACCGTCCGAATCGAGCTGCGCAATGACAGCCTGAGCGGGGACCTGCTCGCCCACGTCGGGGCAGAAGGGGCCGCTGACGTGCGTTACGTCATCAGGCGCGGCCAGGGTTACCAAGCGTCGCCTGCAGCCAGCGAAAATGACACTCTGTTCCAGGCGCTGTGGTGGCACCTCGATGAGGCGCAAAAACAGGTGCTAGGTGAGGGTGGCCAGACCGGCGAGCAGCTTGGGCATGCCTTGGCGGTGCGGGCCGGTGAGCAACGTGAGCGCGCGGCAACATTGCTGGGCATGGCGCCAAAAGGGGGGGTAGTTCGTCCGCCCGTGCGTTTCGGCGATGGTCGGCTGGGCTACCCACTGAGTGGTGGCGATGCCCTGCGCCCACCGCGCGGTCAGGTTCTCACCACGGCAGACATGCGCGCTCGCCAGTCCATTCGCGCCGGGCTGCACCAGTTGTTCCCGCACCGCCCGGCACAGGATGTGATGTGGCTGGCGCTGCAACTGGCGCAAAGGCCAGGGCGCACGGTCTGGACAGCCTTCAGCGAGCTGGCCAGGCAGGTCGAACGGCTCGACCTGAGCTTGCGCGCTTGGCGGGGGCAGGCTACGGCCGTCAATTACCATCGACGTCAGCGCGTCGGGCAGATGATTCGCGAGGCCTGGGAGCCGGATTTCTATGGCCCTGGCGGGGTCGATGAGTTGATTGTGCGCAACGAGCTTGTGGGCAGCCTGCCCGTGCTGCCGCCAGGTCTTCACTTCGGGCACTTGCACCGTCTGTGCCTGAGCAATGTCGGGCTGAGCGCGCTCGAGGGTGATTTCCTGGTGCGTTTTCCTCAGTTACGAAGCTTGCAACTGAGTGGCAACAGGCTGACGGAGGTGCCAGGGCTAGGCAACCTGCATCGCTTGATCAGCCTGGATGCGCAGCACAACCGGTTGACCACCCTCGAGGGGGTGCAGCACCTGTCGTCATTGACCCAGTTGATCGTGAACGACAACGCGCTCACGGAGGTACCGGGCTTGGCAACCCTGACCCGGCTCACGCGTTTGGACCTGCGTCGCAACCGCCTTTCTGCGCTAGACGGTGTGCAGGGCCTGACACTGCTGACCCAACTGGACCTCAGTGACAACCTGCTTTCAACACTTCCCGAGCAGATTCACCGGTTGATCCGGCTGCAGTACTTGAACCTGAGCAACAACCAGTTCACGTCGCTGCCGGCAGGTATCGAGCGCATGGTCGGTCTGACGCAGCTTAACCTGTCCGGTAATCGCCTTGGCGAGCTGCCGGGCACACTGAGCGGGCTGAACAGGCTGTTGCAACTGCACATGGGCGATAACCGGTTCAGCAGCGTACCCGCGGTGATTGGTAATCTGCCTGGCTTGAGAGTGCTCAACTTGCGCGGCAACCAGCTGGCTGCGATACCCGAGGGGCTGGAGCGGCTGCGGCAACTGACCGAGTTGTACCTGGCGGACAACCAGATCGTCATCGACGTGGCAGGCGGCCAGCGCTTGGAAGCGTTCATCGAATTGCGAACGTTCAGTTTGAATGGCAACCCGATAGGTATGATTCCGCCACTGCGCAACCTTGACCATTTGCGCCATCTGTCGCTTCGCTCGACTGGCCTGCGTGAATTCCCCTTGGCGTTCATGGAGCGTCATGCACAGGTCTATGTGGACCTCGCCGACAACCTCATCGTCGAACTGAGCGAGCGGGCATTGGCGTGGATTCGGCAGCACCCCAACCGGCTCAACCTGAACAACAACCCCCTTGATGAGCAGGATCTGGCACGTTGGCGGGCTGCGTGGGCTAAGTTCGACACGCTGAGCCAACGCGGCTGATGCCGCTGCGTGCGGGGTGCTTTGCAATAGTTACCGCAGGCGCCTCGCCCTGTACTGGTGCAATCCCAGCTCCGGCCTCAAGGAGCCTGCGATGCCAAATCTGCCCTTCGCCAATGATTCCACCGACGCACTGATCGCCAGCCGCTTGCCTGCCTGGCTGACCGCGACCTCGCTAGATACCCTCTACGCCTTGCATGAAAGCCAGCGCTGGCAGCAGCAGGTCCAGCATGAGCTGTACGGCTTGCTTGCGCAGATCACACCGCTGGATGCGTTTGCCGCGCCTTTGCTGCAACACGCATTACAGGCGCAACACCCGCTGACGCTCGATGTGCGCCGCGCCACCCTGCGGCGCAGAACCTTGCAGCGCTTTCCGTCGTTCGTTGCCCAGATCCCAGATGGGGTCAAAACGCAGGTCTACCAGCACAGCCTGCTGCAGTCGGCGCTGCACAACTTCACCGAGGGTGAAACCCTCGCCACTGGGCTCATGCAGGGGAGTGCGGTATTGGACAGCGAGGGGCAAGCCCTCGGTCTGTCGCCCAGGGCGTTCACCTTGCTGTGCCGCTCGCTCGACCTGGGTGGGCAATATCAGGCTTACCTGCGGGGGCAGTTGACCCCAGGCGGGGAGGCTGGCCGGCAAATTGAAGCGTTGATGGAGGAGGGCTTTCGCGCAAGCCTGGAGGCCGCTCTGCGACAGTCGCTGGTCAATGGAGAGATCGTGGCGCATGCCTGTGAGCAATGTGCGCCGCTGGTGGCCATGGTCGCGACCAAGTCAGCGATCGCCGGGTTCGAACCGCGGCAGATCAGGGTGTTTGGCCAGCGGGTGCGAGGGGCCGTGGCCTTCCAGGTCCGTCATGCTGGCCAAGAAGGCGTGCTCTGCTGGATCCCCGATGACCCTCACGGCCCTTTGACCTGGTTCGCCTCCTGGGACTCGCTGTTCCTAACGTTGGGCAAACAGTTCCGCTTGCCGAAGTACGGCGAGTTCTTCCAGCGGTTCATCGGTGAGCGAGACCGAGAAGCCTATACGCGAGCCCTGGACAACGCGTTGAAACGTGCGGGCCAAAATGCCCCTGTTCAGCTCGACGGCCGCCACGAGGCGATCGAGCTGCCGTTGTTCGAGCACTTGCGCAAGCAGCAGATCGATACCCTGCTGGACAACGCCAAAGTGCATGCCGTGCCCACCACCGCTGTGGATGCTCAAGAGCGGGACCGGCGTTTGCACTTCTACCTGAGCTTTGCCCTCGACGCACTGGGCTTGGCGAGTTTCGCCTTACCGGTGCTGGCGTTGCCGTTGTTGGGCATCACAGCGCTGCAGGTGGCGGACGAGGTGTACGAGGGGTATGCCGATTGGCAGTTGGGTGACCGACAGGGCGCACTGGAGCATGCCTATGCCGTGGCCGAGACGGTGATCATGACAGCAGCCAATGTCGGCGCGGGTGCTGCCTCGCATCGCTTGGCCCGTGCAGCCGTGGTCGATGAATTAGTCCCCGTGCAGGCCAGTCAGCACGGGTTGAAACTGTGCGACCCTGAGCTCCCCGGCTATGCCGTCGAGGGGCCAGGCGCTGTGGGGCAACTTACCGTGGCAGAGGGGCGAGAGTACCTGCGTACACCGGTAGCAAGGCACTTGACCGACCTGGACGCTGAATCGCAGCAACGGCGCGTCCGCCACCCTGTCCGCGTCAATGCCTATGCGCCCTTGCTTGAGGGCAATGATGCCGGCGGCTGGCAGCATGAACTCGAACGCCCCCACGAGTGGCAGGGGAGTGCTCAGTTGTTGCGTGACCTGGGCCATGACCTGGCGCAACTCGATGACCAGGTGGCCCATGAAGTGTTGCGTGCAACCGGGCTCGACGAGGACCGACTGCGCCGGCTGCATGTAGAACACGCACCGCCCCCTGCGCGGCTGCTGGATGCCGTGCAGCGTCATCAACTGCATGCTCAACTGCCCTGGTTGCAGGACGAAGGCTTCGAGCTTCATCTGCAGCCACAGCAAACGAGCCCCTCGGCAGTCGAAACCTTGCTACGTCGCGACTTTCCCGGGCTCACGGTGAACGGGGCCAGGGAGATCATCGAGCACGCTAGCGACGCGCAGGTCGAGCAATTGCGCGCACGCCAGCGCGTACCACTGGCCTTGGCCGAGCAGGCGCGCTGGTACCTGCGGGATGCGCGCCTGGACCGCGCCTGTGCAGGCCTGCTGCAAGCGGCAGCGCTCAATCGCGACAGCGAGCAACTGGCCTTGGCCTTGATTGCCGACCGGGCATCCTGGCGAGCTGTACGCATAGAGCTGCGCAGCGGCACGCTGACCGGCGAGCGGACCGCCTGGGCGGGTGCCCAGGCCGCCACTGAAGTGCGCAGCGTGCTCAGAACTGCCAAGGGCTATCAGGCCTTGGATGCCTACGGGCGCCCCTTGCCTGCGGCCAAGGCCGAAGACAGCCTGTTCCAGGCGCTGTTGCTGCAGCTCGACCCGTGGCAGCGTCGGGCGCTGGGTGAAGCCAGCGAGTCCCCGCAGGCACTGGCCGATGCCTTGTCGAAGTGGGCCAGTGAGCAGCGCGACAAGGCCGCCACGCTGCTCGGCATGGCGCCGGTCGGGCTGGGTTTTCGGCCACCGGTGCGGCTGGGCGATGGTCGCCTGGGCTACCCCCTGAGTGGCCGTGGCGAGAGCAGTAATCGCGCACTGCGCCGGGGTATTCAGCGGCTGTTCCCCGATTACGATGACAGCGCCCTCGACGCCTTCACGAGTACCGCACGCGAGCAAGGGCTGACCCCATGGAACTACTACCTGCAACTGTGCGAAGCGCTGCGTGCACTGGATCAGGCGTTAGGGCGCTGGCGCAGGCAATCGTCCGGGCCGATCCAGTTGATCAGGCGCACGCGCATGGCACGGCGCATTCGGCATGCCTGGCAGCGACGCGTTCGTGATGCCAGTGGCAACCCCATACTGGTCCTCGAAGGCACACGGTTGGGCAGCCTGCCCGACCTTCCGCCGGCGGTGAATTTTGATCATGTGATCGCGTTGACGCTGCGCAACCTTGAGCTGACGGCGGTCAACGCCGATTTTCTCGCCCGCTTCCCGCGGCTGAACCAACTGGACCTGTCGCGAAACCGGCTGACAGCCATACCCGATACCTCGCACATGGCGAACCTTGAATGGGTCGATCTCACCCACAATCGCATCGTTGACGTTAGTGAGGCGCAGGCCGCCGTGCTGCGTGCCAACCCCGACTGTGTACGCCTGCAGGGCAATCCGCTGTCACCGGTTGCGCTTGAACGGCTGAATGCTGCCCCGCCCCCTCCTGTGGTGGAAAGGGTAAATGAGCATGAACAGTGGTTCGAGGGGCTGAGCGAGGCGGAAGCCGCCCGGCGTCGCGGCCAGTGGGAGGCACTTCGGGCCGAAGCCGACAGCGCTGCGTTCTTTGGGTGCCTCGCAGAGCTACTGCATGCCGAGGCATTTACCCGCCAGGCCCAGGGCATGCGGCGTCGCGTTGGGGAATTGCTCAATGCGATGTATCACCATGCCCATGTGCGGCGCGCGGTGTTCGAGCAGGCGGCCCTGCCACGCGGGCGGGCGGACCTGGATGCGCTGGTCGTCAGGCTGCAGGTCGCGCTGCGCACCGATGGCCTGCGTGGCCGGCGGGTCGAGCGTGAGTTGCGCAACCTCGGCCGCGAGCTGTTCAGGCTCGATCAGGTCGACCGCTTTGCCGCACAGCACATCGAACGCTTGCAAGAGCGGCCGGGTGAGGCCGAGCAGGACGACATTCACCTGGCGTTCCGAGTAGGGCTAGCAGAGCCGTTGGGCCTCTATGGCCAGCCGACCTACCTGGACTTTCAGCATGTCGGCACAGTGACGCTGGGTGATCTGGTCGAGGCCGAGGCTGCCGTGCACCGCGCCGAGACGTCAGAGGCGCTCAGCCAGTTCCTGGTGCAGCAGGCGTTCTGGCAGGACCACGTGCGGGTCGAATACAGCACGCAGTTTGCAGCCATACGCCGCAGGTACGGTGCGCGTCTGGCCGCGTTGGTGCCAGAGCCGGGCCAGGACCATGCCCCAAGCGGACCGGTCAATGCGATCGTTGCGCAGCGTAGGGAAGAGGAGCAGGCATTAGCGTTGTCACTGGCGCGTGGCAACCCGTGGACCTGGTATCGGCTTGAACCTCCGCATGGGCCCGGCACCCTTGCCTATGCGCATTTGTCGCGGCAGCTTGAACACAGCTTCGAGGCGTGGCGCGGGCAACCCAGTGAGCCGGAATATGCTGCGCGGTCCTACATCGCCGGTGTGTTGCGCGAAGCCTGGCAGGCAAATTACCGAGATGAACTGCCGTCTTTGGGCTCATCCATCGATGGGCTGGCGGTCAGTTCGCTTCCCGAACTGCCGGCTGGCATCCAGTTCGAACGCCTGCGCGCGTTATCGCTGCGTAACCAGCAGCTTGCCACGCTCAGCGGCGATTTCCTGCGCCGCTTCCCCAACCTGGAGGACGTCGACCTCTCAGGCAATCAGCTCTCGGCCTTTGAGGGGCTTGAGCATCTGCCGCGCCTACGCAGGTTGAGTCTGGGGGGTAATTTGCTCGAGACCTTGGACGGCTTGGGCAATGCCAGGCAACTGACGGACCTGGACCTCAGTGGCAATCAGCTTGGCGAGTTGCCGGCCGGTATCGAGCAGTTGGAGCATCTGGCCAGCCTCGACCTTTCTTTCAATCAAATCGCTGCGCTGGATGCCCGCGCAGGGCAACTGCCGAACCTTGAAAACCTGCAGCTGGGTGGCAACCTGCTGGATGATGTGCCACGCAGCCTTGGCAACCTTGCCCGGCTAAGCATCCTCAACCTCAGTGCCAATCGGCTGACCCGCGTGCCGGAGCAACTGAATGGCCTCGGCCGCTTGACCCGTCTGGATCTGCGCGACAACGCCATTGTCCTGGACGCCCAAAGCGAGTTGCGACTGGAATGGTTCTCCCGGTTGCAAGTCCTGAGCCTGGAGGGTAACCCGTTGGGTATGGCGCCGAGGCTGCACTACAACGTGCAACTGCGCTACCTGTCATTACGCGCAACCGGCTTGCGCAGTATGCCCCTGGCGTTGCTGCAGCGTCATCCCGACATGGTCGTGGACTTGCGTGGCAACCGTATCGCGGCATTGAGCGAGGAGGCGCTCGGCTGGGTCGAGGCCCATCCGGAGACTGTAAATCTTGAGCAGAACCACTTAAGCGAGGCGGTCATGGCCCGGGTGCGCAATGCGCTGGCGCGTCTGCAAGCCGAGTGGGCGCGGGCGGCAGAAGCGGGGGAGGTGAGCGTGACCAGGAAGCCACCGGGGCGCAGGGGCTGACGGGCGGCGGGTGAAGAGGGGTGTACAACAACGCCCCTGACCCGCCAGAGCGCGGGCCGGGGGCGATGAAGATCAGCGGCGGCGGAACAGCGGTAGCGGCTGGTCGGCGGCGGCCTGGTAGGTCACCGAGAAGTCTTTCAGGCTTTGCAGTGCGTCTTCCGGGTCCTTGTCGGCACGGATGGCAAACGCATCGAAGCCACAACGGGCCATGAAGAACAGCTGGTCGCGCAGCACGTCGCCAATGGCGCGCAGCTCACCGGTGAACTTGTAGCGGTCACGCAGCAGGCGCGCGTTGGAGTAGCTGCGCCCGTCGGTGAAAGCCGGGAAGTTCAAGGCGATGACCTGGAAGTGCTGCACGTCTTCGCCGATCTCTTCCGCTTCTTCGTCGCTGTCCAGCCAGATACCCAGGCCGCCGTCGCGGGCCTTGAGCACGTGGGCATGGTCGCGCCACAGTTGCAGCGGGACGATGTAGTCGTCGCAGTTGGTCAACTCGTCGAACGACGTTTCCTTGGGCAGCAGGTGCCAGGTTTCGTCGACGATCTGGTTGTTCTTAATGATTCGCTGCATAGACGCGTTCCTTGAAGGGGTCGATGCCGATACGCTGGTAGGTGTCGATGAAACGCTCTTCCTCGGTACGCTGCTCTACGTACACGGCGATCAGCTTTTCAATCACATCGGCCATGGCGTCCTGGGCGAAGGATGGGCCGAGGATCTTGCCCAGGCTCGCGTCACGCGCAGCGTTGCCGCCGAGGGACACCTGGTAGAACTCCTCGCCTTTCTTGTCCACGCCGAGGATGCCGATGTGGCCCACGTGGTGGTGGCCGCAGGCGTTCATGCAACCGGAGATGTTCAGGTCGATCTCGCCGATGTCGAACAGGTAGTCCAGGTCGTCGAAACGGCGCTGGATGGATTCGGCGATCGGGATCGACTTGGCATTGGCCAGCGAGCAGTAGTCACCGCCCGGGCAGCAGATGATGTCGGTCAGCAGGCCGATGTTCGGCGTGGCAAAGCCACCTTCGCGCAGCTCCAGCCACAGGGCGTGCAGCTGGCGCTGCTCAACGTCGGCGAGGATGATGTTCTGCTCGTGCGAGGTGCGCAGGAAGCCGAAGCTGTAGCGCTCGGCGAGGTCCGCCACGGCGTCCAGCTGCTTGTCGGTCAGGTCGCCAGGGGCAACGCCGGTGGGCTTGAGCGACAAGGTCACGGCCACATAGCCAGGGCGCTTGTGGGCGCGGGTGTTGCGCGAGCGCCAGCGGGCGAAACCGGGGGCTTCGGCGTCTTGGGCGCTGTAGTCGACGTTGTCCAGGGCCAGGTAGTCCGGGTCGACGAAGTGGCGCGAAACACGCTGTACTTCGTCTTCGGTCAGGGTGCTGTTGCCGCCGCGCAGGTGGACCATTTCGGCCTCGACCTTTTCGGCGAACACTTCAGGCGTCAGCGCCTTGACCAGGATCTTGATCCGCGCCTTGTACTTGTTGTCACGGCGACCGTAACGGTTGTACACGCGCAGGATGGCGTCGAGGTAGCTGATCAGGTCCTGCCAAGGCAGGAACTCGTTGATGAACGCGCCGACCACCGGGGTACGCCCCAGGCCGCCGCCAACCAGTACACGGAAGCCCAGCTCGCCCGCTGCGTTGCGCACCGGCTCCAGGCCGATATCGTGCACTTCGATGGCCGCGCGGTCTTCTTTCGAGCCGTTGATGGCGATCTTGAACTTGCGCGGCAGGTAGGCGAATTCCGGGTGGAAGGTGGTCCACTGGCGGACGATCTCGCACCAAGGGCGCGGGTCGATGATTTCATCCGCGGCAACACCGGCGAACTGGTCGGTGGTGGTGTTGCGCAGGCAGTTGCCGCTGGTCTGGATCGCGTGCATCTGCACGGTGGCCAGCTCGGCGAGGATGTCTGGGATGTCTTCCAGCGCCGGCCAGTTGTACTGCACGTTCTGGCGGGTGGAAATGTGGGCGTAGCCCTTGTCGTAGTCGCGAGCGATCTTGGCCAGTGTGCGGACCTGGCGCGCGTTCAGCTGGCCATAAGGCACGGCGACACGCAGCATCGGGGCGAAACGTTGGATATAAAGGCCGTTCTGCAGGCGCAGAGGGCGGAATTCTTCTTCGCTCAGCTCCCCGGCCAGGTAGCGGCGGGTCTGATCACGGAACTGCTTGACGCGGTCCTCGATGATCCGCTGATCGTACTCGTCGTATACGTACATAAAAGTCCTGTCTCAGGCTGCATGCAGCTATTCGCGCGCACGGCCGCGCACTCCGGTTCGGAGCTGGGGAACGATATCAGAGTGTGTTTATGCGCTAAAGTGATGTTTTTGCATATGAAAAGAACCAAACGAACTAAGTGAGACTGACTGGCATTTGTTCGTCCGCCTGTGCCGTGGGGTTATACTCGCGGGTTTGTTGCAAGGGGTGTAACCGCATGCTCAAGGCGCTTTGCCAAAGCTTGTGCCTGAGCCTGCCGTTGGCAGCCAATGCGCAGGCTGCTTCCGTCGTGTTCCTTAACCCAGGCTTGTCCACCGAGACATTTTGGGTCAGCTATGCGCGCTTCATGCAGGCAGCGGCTGACGACCTGGGCATGACGCTGCGGGTCGAATACAGCGAGCGCAATGCCGAGCGAACCCTGAGCCAGGCACGGGCGCTGCTCAAGGGCCCGCAGCGGCCGGACTATCTGGTGCTGGTCAACGAACAGTATGTGGCGCCGGAAATCATCCGCCTGTCGAAGGGGACCGGGGTCAAGCTGTTTCTGGTCAACAACGGGCTGACGGCCAGCCAGGCACAAAGCATCGAGGCGCAGCCCGAGAAGTATCCCCAGGTGCTGGGCACGCTGACCACCAACGACGAGCAGGCCGGTTACCAGATGCTGCACCAGATGGTTGCCTTGCTCCCACGCACTGACGGGCCGGTGGACCTGGTGGCCTTCGCCGGGGTCAAGACCACGCCAGCCTCGCAACGGCGCGAAGCGGGCATGCGCCGCGCCTTGGCCGACTTCCCTCAGGTGCGTCTGCGCCAGGTGGTGTATGGCGGCTGGAGCCGTGAGCGCGCCTTCGAGCAGGCGCGTGTGTTGCTGCAGCGTTACCCGGACACCACGCTTGTGTGGTCGGCCAACGATGAGATGGCCTTCGGCGCCATGCAGGCATTCGAGGCGGCTGGGCGCATGCCAGGGCGCGATGCGGTGTTCAGCGCCGTCAACAGTTCGCCCGAGGCGTTGCGGGCGCGGGTCGACGGGCGCCTTGGGGTGTTGATGGGTGGGCACTTCACCTTGGGTGGCTGGGCCATGGTCATGCTGCACGACGATGCGCGCGGGCTGGTGGTCAATCGCGATGGCCTGCGTGAGCACAGCGTGCCCGCGTTGCAGTCGATTGACCAGGCAAAGGCGCGGCGTTGGCTCAAGTTGCTCGAGCAGGCTGATCATGGTGTCGATTTCCAGCCCTACAGCGCTGAAGGGCGCCCGGCTGACTACACGTACCCGTTTCTGACCGCACCGATGGATTACTGAACGCATTGCCACTTGGCGGCGTTGGCGAGGGATGCGGGCTTGCCAACGCCTGAGCGTCGCCCGTCGCCAGACAAAAGACCTTGCTTGAGGAAAGGGCATTGCTCGTCTTAACTGCTGGAGGTGAAGTGCATTCCCATAACCACAACAAGAGGCAATGCAATGGGAAACTCAACCAAGGTCCGCAAAGCTGACAGCAGTGTCGATGCCTGGGCGATTCTTTGCTTGATCGTCCTAGTGGTGGTCACCGCCGTGTATTGGGTCAGCCACCAGTAGACTGCCATTCAGACCGTGATGCAGCCAAGACGCCTGCGGGAGGGATTCCCGCAGGCGTTTTCATAGGCTCAACGCGCGGTCATGTGCATGGCCAATTGCACCAGGCCGATCAGTATCAGAATGAACAGCAGGGTGAACACGGTACCCATCGCAATGAAATGGCTGGCTTTGCCGTGGGTGAAATCGCGTGCGCGGTTCTTGCCGCTCTGCACACCGAAGGCGGCGGCGAGGATGCTGTGCAGCATTTGCCAGAAGGTGGGGGGCTTGCCTTGGCTTGAGTCGTCCATGGGGGCTCCTGGGTATTCGGAGGCAATCAGGGACAGTGTAGGCAATGGAAGGGATGTTGGCTTCGTTGGCCTCTTCGCGGGCAAGCCCGCTCCCACAGGAGGGGCGCGCAAATCCCTGTAGCAGCGGGCTTGCCCGCGAAGAGGCCAGTCAGGCTAGAACGGTCTTAGCTGTCGTACCCAAGGTTCGGCGCCAACCAACGCTCACTCACGCTCACCTCCTGGCCTTTACGCGCGCTGTAGCTGTCGATCTGGTCCTTGTCGACCTTGCCCACGGCAAAGTACTGCGCCTGCGGGTGGGCAAAGTACCAGCCGCTGACCGCCGCCGCCGGGAACATCGCAAAGTGTTCGGTCAGGAACACGCCGCTTGGGCCTGTCTCGCCAATGGCCGTGCCATCGAGCAGGCGGAACAGGGTTTCTTTCTCGGTGTGGTCCGGGCAGGCCGGGTAGCCGGGGGCAGGGCGGATGCCGCTGTACTGCTCCTTGATCAACGCTTCGTTGTCCAGGTGCTCGTCGCGGGCGTAACCCCAGTGCTCTTTACGCACCTGCTCGTGCAGCCATTCGGCGCAGGCTTCGGCCAGGCGGTCGGCCAAGGCCTTGACCATGATCGAGCTGTAGTCATCGCCCTTGTCCTGGTAGGCCTTGGCCACTTCCTCGGCGCCGATGCCCGCAGTGGTGATGAAGCCGCCGACGTAGTCGGTGACGCCGCTGTCTTTGGGTGCGACGAAGTCGGCCAGCGACCAGTTTGGCTTGTTGTCGGGCTTGATGGTCTGCTGGCGCAGGTGGTGCAAGGTGGCCAGGGGCTGGCCGTCATCGCCATAGACCTCGATGTCGTCATCGGCGACCTGGTTGGCTGGCCAGAAGCCGAACACGGCGCGGGCACTGATCAGCTTCTCGTCGATCAGTTTGTCGAGCATCTCGCGGGCGTCATTGTACAGCGACGTCGCGGCCTCGCCGACCACTTCGTCGGTGAGGATGCGCGGGAATTTGCCGGCCAGGTCCCAGGAGATGAAGAACGGCGTCCAGTCGATGTACTCGGCCAGGGTGCGCAGGTCGATGTCTTCCAGCACCTTCACACCGGTGAAGGTAGGTACGGCTGGCTGGTAGCTTGCCCAGTCATACTGCGGTTTGGCCGCGATGGCCTTGGCGTAGCTCAGGCGCTCGGTGCGGGCACTGCGGTTGGCGGTGCGCTCGCGCACTTCGACGTAATCCTGGCGGGTCTTCTCGACGAAGCCGGGCTTGAGCTCCTTGGACAACAATTGGGTTGCCACACCGACGGCGCGCGAAGCGTCGGTGACGTAGATCACCGCGTCGTTGCTGTACTTGGGTTCGATCTTCACCGCCGTGTGCGCCTTGGAGGTGGTCGCGCCACCGATCATCAGCGGCAGGTTGAAACCCTGACGCTGCATTTCGCGGGCAACGTGGACCATCTCGTCCAGCGACGGGGTGATCAGGCCGGACAAGCCGATGATGTCGCATTTCTCGTCGCGTGCGGTCTGCAGGATTTTCTCGGCCGGCACCATCACGCCCAGGTCGACGATGTCGTAGCCGTTACAGCCCAGCACCACGCCGACGATGTTCTTGCCGATGTCGTGCACGTCGCCCTTGACCGTGGCCATCAGGATCTTGCCCTTGGCTTCGGGCTTGTCGCCTTTTTCGGCTTCGATGAACGGGATCAGGTGTGCCACGGCCTGCTTCATCACGCGCGCCGACTTGACCACCTGCGGCAAGAACATCTTACCGGCACCGAACAGGTCGCCGACCACGTTCATGCCGCTCATCAGCGGGCCTTCAATGACTTCGATCGGGCGCGCGCACTGCTGGCGGCACTCCTCGGTGTCTTCGACGATGTGCGCGGTGATGCCTTTGACCAGGGCATGTTCCAGGCGTTTGCCGACCGGCAGCGAGCGCCAGGCTTCGTTTTCGACTTCCTTGGTGGCGCCGCCGCCTTTGTAGTCGTCGGCGATGGCCAGCAGCGCATCGGTGCCTTCCGGGGTGCGGTTGAGCACCACGTCCTCGACCTTGTTGCGCAGGTCGGCCGGGATCTCGTCGTAGATTTCCAGCTGGCCGGCGTTGACGATACCCATGGTCAGGCCATTGCGGATGGCGTGGAACAGGAACACCGAGTGGATCGCTTCACGCACCGGGTTGTTGCCGCGGAACGAGAACGACACGTTGGACACACCACCCGAGCTCAAGGCGTGGGGCAGGTGGTCGCGGATGTAGGCGCAGGCTTCGATGAAGTCGACAGCGTAGTTGTTGTGCTCTTCGATGCCGGTGGCGACGGCGAAGATGTTCGGGTCGAAGATGATGTCTTCCGGCGGGAAGCCGACTTCGTTGACCAGGATGTCGTAGCTGCGCTTGCAGATTTCCTTCTTGCGCGCGGCGGTGTCGGCCTGGCCGACCTCGTCGAAGGCCATCACCACCACGGCGGCGCCGTAGCGCTTGCACAGGCGGGCGTGGTGCTTGAACTGCTCGACGCCTTCCTTCATGGAAATCGAGTTGACGATGCCCTTGCCCTGGATGCACTTGAGGCCCGCCTCGATCACTTCCCACTTGGAGGAGTCGATCATGATCGGCACGCGGGAGATGTCCGGCTCGCCGGCGATCATGTTGAGGAAGCGGACCATGGCGGCCTGGGAGTCGAGCATCCCTTCGTCCATGTTGATGTCGATCACCTGGGCGCCGGCCTCGACCTGTTGCAGGGCCACTTCCAGGGCTTCGGTGTAGTTCTCTTCGCGGATCAGCCGGGCGAACTTGGCGGAACCGGTGATGTTGGTGCGCTCGCCCACGTTGACGAACAGCGACTGGCGGTCGATGGTGAACGGCTCCAGGCCCGACAGGCGGCAGGCCTTGGCGATTTCCGGGATCTCACGTGGCTTGTACTTTGCAACCGCCTCGGCGATGGCCTGGATGTGGCCCGGGGTGGTGCCGCAGCAGCCGCCGATGATGTTAAGGAAGCCGCTGGCAGCGAACTCCTCGACCACTGCGGCCATTTCGGCCGGGGTTTCGTCGTACTCACCGAAGGCGTTGGGCAGGCCGGCGTTGGGGTGCGCCGAGACGTGGGTGTCGGCCTTGGTCGACAGCTCTTCCAGGTACGGGCGCAGGTCCTTGGCGCCGAGGGCGCAGTTGAGGCCGACGGAAATCGGCTTGGCGTGGCGCACCGAGTTCCAGAAGGCTTCGGTGGTCTGGCCCGACAGGGTGCGGCCCGAGGCGTCGGTGATGGTGCCGGAGATCATGATCGGCAGTTCGACGTTGTCATCCTCGAACACCTGTTGCACGGCGAAGATCGCCGCCTTGGCATTGAGGGTGTCGAAGATGGTTTCGATCAGGATCAGGTCGGCGCCGCCCTCGATCAGGCCGCGGGTGGCCTCGATGTAGTTTTCTACCAGCTCGTCGAAGGTGACGTTGCGGTAGCCGGGGTCGTTGACGTCCGGGGAAATCGAGCAGGTGCGGCTGGTCGGGCCCAGTACGCCGGCGACGAAGCGCGGTTTGTCCGGCGTCTCCAGAGTCTTGGCGTCGGCCACCTGGCGGGCGATGCGCGCGCCTTCGACGTTCAGCTCGTAGACCAGCGACTCCATGCCGTAGTCGGCCTGGGAAATCTGCGTGGCGTTGAAGGTGTTGGTTTCGAGAATATCGGCGCCAGCGTCCAGGTAGGCTTTCTCGATCGCGGCGATGACATCGGGGCGGCTAAGCAGCAACAAGTCGTTGTTACCTTTCACATCGCTTGGCCAATCGGCAAAGCGCGTGCCACGATAGTCGTGTTCCTCGAGGCGATAACTTTGGATCATAGTACCCATGCCGCCGTCGAGGATCAGGATGCGCTCTTTGAGTGCGTGCTGGAGTGCTTGGAGACGAGCGCTGCGGTCGGACATAGGAACTACCTGGTCGGGCGAATATCAGAAGGTGCCGAATCATAACAAAGCTGCGCGGTTTTTAGGCGCACTGCCCATTTGCATGAATTTAGCTCATGTTGGCGCACAAGCACCCAAGGACGACCAGGCAATCGTGATGGCTTTCAAGAACCAGGACTTTCCGCACATGGTGCATCGTTGTATTCGTGCTTGGGCGGGCGTTTTCGCCTTGCTCATCAGTGGCGCGACCTTCGGGCAGGCTGCCCAATCGAGCCCGGCTATTTTCTACACCCGGGATATCCAGCCGATTTTCACCGAGAAGTGCGTGGCCTGCCATGCCTGCAACGACGCGGCCTGCCAGCTCAAGCTGGAAAGCCCTGAGGGCGCGGTGCGGGGGGCAACCAAGGTGCCGGTGTACCAAGGTGACCGCAGCGCGGCGGTGCCGACCACGCGGCTGTTCTACGACGCCCACAGCGAGGGCGAGTGGCGCAAGAAGGGCTTCTACTCGGTGCTTGACGGCCAGGGCAGCCAGGCCGCGCTGATGGCGCGCATGCTCGAGCTGGGGCACAAGACGCCGCTTACGCCCAATGCCAAGCTGCCCGAGGACATCGTCTTGGGCATCAACCGCAACAACATGTGCCCTTTGCCCCATGAGTTCGACGCCTACGCCGGCGCGCACCCTAAAGAAGGTATGCCGCTGGCGGTCACCGGCCTGACCGACCAGGAGTACACCACCCTGCAACGCTGGCTGGCGGCTGGCGCGCCGGTGGAGTACCAGCCGATTCAGCCGAGTGCGGTCGAGGCCAAGCAGATCGCCGACTGGGAAGAGCTGCTCAACCGCCCGGGTTCGACCGAGGCGCTGGTTGGCCGCTGGCTTTACGAGCACCTGTTCCTTGCGCACATCTACTTCGTCGGCGGCGAGCAGGGCCACTTCTTCCAGTGGGTGCGGTCCCGCACGCCCAGTGGCCAGCCGGTCGACGTGATCGCGACCCGACGTCCCAACGACCCGCCAGGCACCGACTTTTACTACCGGCTGATGCCGGTGCAGGGTGTGATCGTGCACAAGACGCATATCACTTACCCAATGGGGCCGCAGAAGCTCAAGCGGGTCAAGCAACTGTTCTACGCGGGTGACTGGCATGCCTCGGCGCTGCCAGGCTATGGCCCGCGCCACCGGGCCAACCCGTTCGAGACCTTCGAGGCGATCCCGGCGGTGGCGCGTTACCAGTTCATGCTGGACAACGCCGAGTACTTCGTGCGCACCTTCATCCGTGGCCCGGTGTGCCGTGGGCAGATTGCAACCGACGTGATCCGCGACAACTTCTGGGCGCTGTTCCAGGAGCCGGCCCATGACCGCTACATCACCGATGCCCAGTACCGTGGCGAGGCCACGCCGCTGCTGGCCATGCCGGGGCAGATCGACGACGTGGGCAGTGTGCTGGGCCTCTGGCATGCCTACCGCGACAAGCGCAACGAATACGAAAAACTGCGCCGCGAAGCCTATGCCGAAATGCCGGCGCCGGGTTGGTCGACGCTGTGGGCCGGTAACGACAATGCACTGCTGAGCATCTTCCGTCACTTCGACAGCGCCTCGGTGACCAAGGGCCTGATCGGAGATGTGCCGCTCACCGTGTGGCTGTTCGACTACCCCTTGTTCGAGCGCACCTACTACCAATTGGCCGTCAACTTCGATGTGTTCGGCAACGTTTCGCACCAGTTGCAGACCCGCCTGTACTTCGACCTGATCCGCAATGGCGCGGAGGTCAACTTCCTGCGCCTGATGCCGGCCGACCAGCGTGGCGCGATCCTCAGCGACTGGTACCAGAACAGCGGCAAGGTGAAGATGTGGCTCGATTACGAGGACATCGACACTGACACCCCAAGCGGTATCAAGCTGGACCCGGCGAACCCAAAACGCGACTTTGGGCTCAAGCTGGTGCAGCGTACCGGCAGCCTGAATGCAGCACCTGACCCGATCAACCGCTGCCAGGGGGCTTACTGCTCGCGGCCGCAGATGAACGAAGCGTTCCGCAATGTCGAGCAGTCGCTCAGCCGCCTGGTGTCGCGCCCGGCTGCCGGGCTCAAGGTCATCAACCAGCTGCCTGAGGCGACGATGCTGCGTATCGAAGGGCAGGGCGGCCAGCGCCAGGTGTACAGCCTGCTGCGCAACCGTGCGCACAGCAACGTTGCCTTCCTACTGGGTGAGGCCTACCGCTATCAGCCTGGGCTGGACACCCTGACCTTGTACCCAGGCGTGCTCAGCAGTTACCCGAATTTCATCTTCAACATTCCGGCCGAGGACGTGCCCGAGTTTGTCGAGGACATGGAGTATGCGCGTGATGATGCTGGCAAATTCGAGCGCATCGTCATGCGCTGGGGCGTGCGCCGCAGCCATCCGCAGTTCTGGCAGTACTTCCATGACCTCAATAGCTACATCAAGGAGACCCAGCCAGTGGAAGCGGGTGTGCTGGACATGAACCGCTACGAGAACCTCTGATCGGTCAACCTGACCTTTCCGAAACAACTGCGGTCGGAAAGGTTGGGTGGTCTTGATCGATTGCAGGGGGGCTGCTTTGCAGCCCTTCGCGGGTGAACCCGCTCCCACAGGGATAGCGCTGGCCTCTTGACCGGTGCAGTACCTGTGGGAGCGGGTTTACCCGCGAACGAGCGCGTAGCGCTCGCCTCTGCACTCGGCCAGCGGCCTCAATGCACCGGCAATCGCAGGGTATTTCATGCTGTATTCGCTTCAGGCACTGCGGGCGTTCGCCGCCTGGGTGGTGGTCTGCCACCATTTCATGCAGATCTTCTTCGACTTCAAGGCCAGCGGGCCCATCGGCCAACTGCTCACCGACCGGGGCGCTGTCGGCGTCGACATCTTCTTCGTCATCAGCGGCCTGGTTATCTACCTCTCCACCCGCGACAAAGCCATCGAACCCCGCCAGTTCCTGCTCAACCGGGTGCTGCGCATCGTCCCGGCGTACTGGTTCTACACCTTGGTCATGGCGGGCCTGCTGCTGGCGGCCAGCCGCTGGATGCCGCACCAGGAATTCGACTGGCACCACCTGCTGTTGTCGCTGCTGTTCGTGCCTGCGGAAAACCCCGGCGGGTATGGCCTTTATCCGACCTTGAACGTGGGCTGGACGCTGAACTTCGAGATGTTCTTCTACCTGCTGTTCGGCCTGGCATTCCTGGTCCGCCAACGCCATCAGCTGCTGCTGGTCACTGTCGCGCTGCTGCTGGTGAGTGAAGTGCTGGGGCGGCTGGGTGTGCTCAGCCGCTTCTACAACAACGGCATCATTTATGAGTTCCTGCTCGGCATCGGCCTGGGTGTGCTATATCGGCGCGGTGTGATCCGCCAGGGCATCTGGACGCCCCTGGCGTTGCTCGCGGTGGCGGGGTATGCCACCTACCACCTCGACGCCTCCCAGCGCCTGCTGCATTGGGGCCTGCCGAGCGCGCTGGTGGTGCTGGCCTTTGTCTCCCTGGAGCCGTTGTTCGCGGGTAACCGGCTGCTCAAGGCGCTGGGCGACTGTTCGTATTCGGTCTACCTGATTCACGTGCTGGTGCTGTATGCCGGCTGGTTCGCCAGCCAGCGGCTGCACCTGAACCCGTACCTGGTGTTTGCCCTGTGCGTGCCGTCCATTGGACTAATGTCGTGGTTCAGCTACCAGTGGCTGGAGCGCGGCCTGTATCGGCGGATGCAGGCCTGGCTGGCGGCGCCACGGGGGCAGGCGCCGGCGTATGCGCTTTCCCGAGTCAAATACTAGGACTTTGTACAAGGGCCAGGTTGGCGTACACTTGGCCGCAAGTCTGTGAGGAACTTCCATGAGCGCTATAACCATTACCGACGCCGCCCATGATTACCTGGCCGATCTGCTCTCCAAGCAGAATACGCCCGGCATCGGCATCCGCATTTTCATCACCCAGCCAGGCACCCAGTACGCAGAGACGTGCATTGCCTACTGCAAGCCGGGCGAAGAGAAGCCTGACGACACCGCCGTGGGTCTGAAGAGCTTCACCGCTTACCTCGATGCAGTCAGCGTACCCTTCCTTGAAGACGCGCTGGTCGACTACGCCACTGACCGCATGGGCGGCCAGCTGACCATCAAGGCGCCGAACGCCAAGGTGCCGATGGTCAACGAAGACAGCCCGATCAACGAGCGTATCAACTACTACCTGCAGACCGAGATCAACCCGGGCCTGGCCAGCCATGGCGGCCAGGTAAGCTTGGTGGACGTGGTCGACGACGGCATCGCTGTGCTGCAGTTCGGCGGCGGTTGCCAGGGCTGCGGCCAGGCCGACGTGACTCTGAAGGAAGGCATCGAGCGCACCCTGCTCGAGCGGATTCCGGAGCTCAAAGGTGTGCGCGACGTGACCGACCACACCCAGAAGGAAAACGCGTACTACTGATACCAGGGTTCGCCGCTTCCTTAGCAACAAACTGTTACGAGTTCAACCCCTGCGACAACAGGCCGCAGCCCGTATTCAAAGGGCTGCAGGCCAGCTGCGCCTTCGTCGGGTAGAAGCACTTGGGGTGTCATGTAAGAATGCCCCGGTTTTTCGGCTGGCCCGTCCCAAGGGCCGGTACCTTTCCTGTAAAGGATGGCCTGTAAAGGATAGTTCCATGAATGATCTGTATACCCGGCGCGCGGTTGTCGCCGGGATGGGCGTTCTCGGGCTTGGCCTGCTGGCTGGCTGCAGCCCGGCCCGGGGTCTTGAGTTCAAGTACGGCAAGAACATGAGCAACGAAATCCTTGGGCGCAAGTTCAACCTCAAGGACCCCCAAGGCAACCCACGTACCCTGTCGAGCTTCTACGGCAGCATGCCGATGATTTTCTTCGGCTTCACCCAGTGCCCGGCGGTCTGCCCGACCACGCTGGCGCGGGCGGCGCAAATCAGGCAGTTGCTCAGGGGCCGCGACCGTGACTTGTTCCAGGTGGTGTTCATTACCCTGGACCCGGAGCGCGACACCCCCGAAGTGCTTGACGCCTACGTCAAAGCGTTCGACCCCTCGTTCACCGCGCTGACGGGCACCCCCGAAGAAATCGCCGAGGTGGCCAAAGAGTTCAAGGTGTTCTACGAGAAGGTCCCGGCCGGTGATACCTACACCATCTCTCATTCTTCCACCAGCTACGTCTACGATACGCGTGGCACCCTGCGCCTGAGCCTGGGCCATTCCCTGAATGCCAAGGAATGCGCTGAAGACCTGGTCACCCTGATGGAGATTTGCTAATGGCTGTTTCACTGCAACCGATCAAACGCGGCCTGGCCGCCATCGCCCTGCTGGGCCTTGCCCTGCCAGCCCTGGCCCAGACCACCGTGAGTGATGCCTGGGTCCGCGCCAGCGTGCCGCACCAGCAGTCCACCGGTGCCTTCATGACCCTCACGGCCAGCAGCGACAGCAAGCTGGTTGGCGTTGAATCGCCTGTGGCAAAGACCGTGCAAGTGCATGAAATGACCATGAACGGCGACGTGATGGGCATGCGCGAGGTCAAGGCCGTCGAGTTGCCGGCTGGCAAAGCAGTCACCCTGGACCCGAACGGCCTGCACGTGATGCTGATGGGGTTGAACCAGCAGGTGAAAGAAGGCGAGCAGGTGCCACTGACCCTGGTCATCGAAGATGCCAAAGGCGGCAAGGAAACGCTGCAGGTGCAAGCGCCAGTGCGTCCGCTCAACGCCGAGGCAGGCGGTGGGCATGACCACATGCACATGAAACACTGATTCATCTGGGGCCGCGCATAGCGGCCCCAATTCATTCAGCTACGAAAACGCGGCAATGGCCTGTCGAGGGTCAGCGAGGTCAAGGTCTTGCGTACCTGGGCTTCGTCGGCCTCCAGGGCCTTTAGACTCGCGCGGATCTTGCCGGCGGCGGGCACATCGCCCTGCCGGTCGATCCAGTCGGCAATCTCCTTGCAGGCACTGCTCAGGCAGGCCTGACGCTGGTTCATCAGCGATATGAGGGTGGTGAGCTCTCTTTCGGACATGGCAGGATCCTCCAATTCAGCCCTGTCAGTGTAGCAGTGGCCAGCAAGCTTGCCTGGGGCCGGGTGTCGCAGGGCGTCAGCTTGGCAGGCAGGCGCTGCGGTATGCGCCTGGGGTCACCCCATATGCCTGCTTGAACTGCCGGCTCAAGTGGCTCTGGTCGGCAAACCCAAGCGCAAACGCCACCTCCGAAGCCGCCTGGCCGCGTTTCAAAAACTCACGGGCACGGGCCAGGCGCCGTTGCTTGAGCCAGGCATGGGGCGGCAGGCCGGTGGCCTGGCGAAACACCCGGGCGAAGTGGAAGGGTGACAGGTTGACCGCCGCCGCCAGGGCTTCAAGCGATGGCGGGTCGGCCAGCTGGCTCTCCAGCAGTTCACGGGCGCGGGCCACCGCCTGTGGCTCATGGCCGGGTGCAGCGGGTTCGGCGCATTGCCCATGGCGTTGCACCAGGGCCAGCACGGCATGGCGCCAGGCAGTCTGCTGTTCCAGGGCACTGGCTGCGCCTTCGGACAACTGGTGCAGCTGGCTGAAGGCGAGCGCCAGGGCCGGGTCCTGGATCACACTGTCCTTGAAGGTGGGCATGCCGTGGCGGCCCAGTTCCAGCTCCTCCAGCACGCCCGTTACCCGCTCATGTTCTGGGTAGAAACCGCGGTAGCGCCAGCCGGCTTCGTGGGCGGTGGCGCCGGTGTGCAGTTCGTCGGGGTTGATCAACACCATGCTGCCCACCGGGGCCAGGTGTTCGCTGCCGCGATGCCAGAAGCGCTGGGCGCCCGACTCGATCACGGTGAACACGTAGCCTTCATGCACGTGCGGGGCGAAGCGCTGCTGGAAATACCGCGCGTGCAGCATTTCGACGTCGCCCAGCGCCGGCGCCTGCCACAGGTGCGTCTGCTCGCGCAGGGGCGTGGTCATGCCAGCCAGCTGCGCAGGAGGAAGAAGATCAACATGCTCACCAGCATGCTCAGCAACACGCTGCGGGTCAACAGCACCAAGATGACGGCCACCACCGAGCCCAGCAGATAAGGGTTGAGCAGGCTCAGGTTCAACTGGTGGTCAGGCATGAAAATGATCGGCCCGCAGATGGCGGTGAGCATGCCCGGCACCGCGAAGCCCAGAAACTGCCGGGCATTGGAACTCAGGCGCAAGGGCAGGCGTGGTTCAAGAAACGCATAGCGATTGAGAAACACGATGGCGCCCATGGCGAAAATCAGTAACCAGGTCATGCGCGGCCTCCAAAGCACTTTTGGCAAATGAAGCCGGCGCCCATGCCGAGCAGGCCCGCGGCCACCAGGGCAGTTTCCCAGTGCCAGGCACTGAACAGGACCGAGCAGAACAGCGACACGGCCACGCACACCACCGTGGCCAGATTGCGCACCAGTGGCGCGATCAGGGCGACGAAGGTGGCGACAATCGAGAAGTCCAGGCCCAATTGGTCGAGGTGGGGGATGTTCTGGCCAAGGACGATGCCTGCCAAGGTGAACAGGTTCCAAGCGATGTAGAAGGTCAGGCCCACACCCAGCGCATACCAGCGATTGAACTGCTGCTGGTCGTAATGGCTGGTCAGGGCAAAGAACTCGTCGGTCAGCAAAAAGCCCAGGCCCAACCGCCAGCGCAGCGGCTGGTTCGACAGTACCGGGCGCATGGACAGGCCGTACAGCAGGTGCTGCGATGTCAGCAGCAAGGTGGTGAGCAGGATCGAGGCCAGGTTGGCGCCGCCCTTGAGCATGCCGATCGCCACCAGTTGTGCAGCACCGGCGAAGACGATGGCCGACAGCCCCTGGCCTTGCCAGGCGCTCAGGTTGGCCTCAATGGCCATGGAGCCGGCCAGCAGGCCCCAGGGGGCGACGGCCAGTGAAAGCGGGAGGATGGCGATGGCGCCATGAACAAAGGCTTGGCGAGCGATGTGTGGGTTGTGGGGCATGGTGGCTGCAACGCGTGTACTCGGTTGGGCAGCATGCCAGAGTGAAGCGGGCGATGGCTTGAACGATCTTGCTGGTTTGTCGACTCGCCGCTATCGATGGCTGGTCAACCAGCGCTGCGCAGTCGAGCATCCGTTGATGTCCACGGCCTTTTGCAGCAAGGCCTGGCGATGCCCTGGGTCAAGGTCGGCCAGCACCCGGTACACCTCGGCCTGGTAGTCACGCTGGCGCCCCCACTGCATGTTCAGGCCTTGCGGCTGGCTGCGGTTGCAGGCCAGTCGTGTGGTGGGCTGTGGGTAGTAGGGAGCGTATTGGGGGGCCATGCTTGGGATCGCCTCCAGCGCAGCGCGATAGTCTGCGCTGGCGTTGTAGGGCGGGCACCAGGTGGCAATGGCCGGTGCCGGTGGCGCGAAGCCTTGCTTGAGGCTCGCCTCCAGCAAAGGGCAGGCAGCGTCCGGGATCTGGGCCACCGGCAGGTAGGTCATGTAGTACAGCGCCAGCCGGTACTGGGCCACGGGGTGGCCAAGCTCCACCGACTTTTTCAGCAGTGCCACGGCGGTGGGCAAGGTGTGCGCGAGGGCCTGGCCCTGGCGGGTGAGCTCCGGGTCGCTGCCCACGGCAGTGCGCAGTGAGCTGGCGCCGTCGTCCTGGCTGTCGGCCTGCTCGAGCAAGGGCAGGGCCTGGCGGTAGAGCAAGTCGGCATGAGGGTCTATGCGCACGTCGAGCGCTTGCGCGGCCAGTGGCATCAAGGCGATCACCAGCGGCGACAGGGTTGCCACACGACTCACAGGCAGGCCTCGTGGGACGGGCAGTCACGACAGGCGGCCAGTGGTTGATGCACGGCTTGGATGTTCATCACAGGTACAGGTACGCCTCGGGCGAATCGGAACGACGACGTATTCTAGCCACCCAAGGGGCCTCGCCGGAAGACCGGCGGGCAACTGTCAGACGAGCTTGATAGGCGTGACCTTGCGCTGAGCGTGTTTTTCCTGGGCCAGGCCCAGCTTGGCGGTAATGACTTTGGCCAGTGCGTTGTTGCCCAGGTCGTTGAGGTGCAGGCGGTCGACGAACAGGTCGGCGCCAAACACGGGCGAGCTGCTGAGCATGCTGTTCATGTCATAGCAGGCTACCGGGTCGGCCTGGTCTTTGATGCGGCGAAAGAAGGCCGTGTGCAAGTGGCTGTCGAAGACCCCGTCCAGCAGGCGCTCGAAGTTCGCGGGCTGCCGCGCCAACGCCGCCAGCATAGCTTGCTCGCCCGCTGGCAAAGTTTCTCGGCACCAGGGCAGCAGCGGCTGAAGAATGAAGGTGAGGGTGGCGTGGCTGTCTGCCAGCAGCCGCTCCCACTGGCGCAGGGTGCGGCCGATGCTGTCGGCCGCGCGGACCAGGCGTTTTTCTGGGGGCGACAGCGGCTGGGCGGCTGGAGGCGCGGGAGGGGGCGCGGCCAAGGCTTGGCCGATGCGCCGCCAAAGCGATTGTCGGCGGGGGGCTGCGGCAGGCGGCATGCCATCGCTGAAACTGTTCAAGGCTTCCTGAAAACCTGTGACGTGATGCGCCTCGCGGGGGCTGGCGAGGATTTCGTAGAGGGCCTCATGGGCCAAGGTATTGAGGCCGCTGAGCACCACCACGTGGCCGAGCTGGCCGAGGCGGTGCTGGTGAGTCAGGAACATCAGCAGTTCTTGGCCAGCATTGAGCCCGCAGCCTGCCAGGCTCAGCCAGACCTCGCCGGTCAGCATCGACAGGTGCGAAGCCACCGTGTGCTCATCGCTGCTGGCACCGACGCCCAAGGCGGTGGAGCCCCCGACCAACAGGTTGATGCGCGGCGCCGTGCCGCGCTCGGCCGCCGAGAAGCGCTTGCCGGCACAGTGGCTGTAGCGCAGGCCGAGCGCATCGGTGTTGATGGTGCCCGAGCGGTAGCCGCTCTCGTGGATGTGCAAGGCGTGTGGCGCACGGCGGCTGCCCAGTTGCAGAAAGCGCTGGTAGTCCTGTTGCAGCGGCGAAGGAAGGCCCAAAACATCTGTGCTCGTGTCGGTCGATCTCATGGGCACTCCTTGCGAGGCATCCGGCTCAGGCCGCCAGTTCCTTGAGGTTGTACAGCAGGCCGCCGGCCGCGATCAGCAGCAGGGCGACGCCCGAGGCCAGGCTGATGACGCGATTGCTGCGCTGCGAAGCGATCTTGCCGATGGCGAAGATGTACAGGCTGAGCACGGCAAAATCGATGGCCACCCACAACAGCGACAGCACCACCATGCTTTTGCCGAACGACTCGGTGATCTGGATGAACTGAGGGAAGAAGGCGATGAAGAAGATGATGTCCTTGGGGTTGGAGATACCCACCATGAACCCTTGCAGCAGGCCGCCACGCCCAGGCCCAGGCGCTTCGTTCGCCGACTCTGGGGTGGGCGCCTGCAGGGCTTCCTTGAGGGTGCCCACGGCGATGTAGCCGATGAACAGGCAGCCCAGCAGGCTCATGCCGCTGAGCCAGGCCTTGTCGATGGCCGCGCTGGTCAGGATGATCCAGGCCGCCGCGCCAATCAGTACCAGGGACGCCCAGTTGGTCCCCACGGCAGTGAACATGGCTTTGCGCGACCCGGAGGCGGCAGCGGTGTTGACGATCAGTGCCACCACTGGGCCAGGGGTGGCGATCAGCAGCAGGACAGTCAGGGCATAGGTGGCGGTGAGTGCGGTATTCACGGTCAATTCTCGATCAGTGTGTCGGCTGTTACATGGGCGTGGAACGGGCAGCGCGACGGGTTGAGCGAACCCGCCTCCTGTAGCTGGTACTGCTTCCACTCGTAGTTATCGGCATCGCCGAACGCGCCAAGGGTGTCGGGCATGATGCCGTTGTTGTAATGCTGTACCCGCTCGCGGATGCGGGCACGGATACGCTTGCCACTTTCGGTGCTGGCGTTGGCCACTTCGTCGAAGTTTTCCCGCGGGTTGATGACGAAAGTGATGTGTGGCCCCAGGTTGCGGCTTTTCATCTGTTGGTGGCCGGGGAAGTTCATGTTGATGAACAGCGGCATACCGGCGTAGCAGAACGACCAGCCCGTGTCGTGGGGGTCAGTCGGCATCGCCTGTGGCCAGGGGTGCGGGTCGCGCGCGTGCACGCCCTGCAGGACCTTCCAGGCCAGCGCCTGTTGCTCGGCAAGGGTGTATTCGCTGGCGGTTTCGAGAAACACCACCAATGGGCTGCCGATCCGCTGCTTGAGCGGGATCGGTGTGATGGTGCGCACGTAGTCAGCCAGGCCCTGGGCGATGTCGTCGGCCAGTTGTTCGGCGCGGGCGAAGAGGATGTGGCAGGTCTCGCTGGCGACTGCCTTGCGGCCAAACAGGCAGGGGAATTCGGGGTTGGCGAGAATGCTGCGAAAATGTTGTATGGTTTTGTATGTCCAATGTTGCGTGTTCCGCACATGTTCAGCGGCCAGCTCTAGCGCATCCAGGCGATAGCAGTTTCCATAACCCGTAAACATGATTTCCCCAGGCATCTAATTAAGTAACGTTCCAGTCATATGCAGGCAGAATCGTTGGTAATCTTTATTATTTACCCGCATTTTCTGAGACAGACTTAACGTTGTAAAACGCGTGGAACTATGACCTACTATTAGTCTCACTCATGCTTCGGACGTCGCCATGTCGGAACGGATTCAGGCCTTGCACGCCCTGCGTGCTTTCGAGGTGGCCTCTCGTTATGGCTCCTTTACCCGTGCGGCGGAGGAGCTGGCGCTGACCCAAGGGGCGGTCAGCCACCACATCAAGACCCTCGAGGCCATGTTCGGCTGCGACCTGTTCGAGCGTCGTGGGCCGAAACTGAGCCTGACCGAGCACGGGCGCCTGCTGTCACAAGAGCTCAAGGTCGGCTTCAAGATCATCGAAAACGCCTGCGCGTTGCTGCGACAGGACCGATATGGCGTGCGACTGAAGGCGCCATCCACGCTCACCATGCGCTGGTTGCTCAGGGCCCTGGACGGCTTCAAGAAGCTCGATGACAGCAGCAGCGTGCAACTGTCGAGCGTGTGGATGGACATCGACAGCGTGGACTTCTATTCGGAGCCCTACGACTGCGCCATCCTGTTGGCCAACGGCCGTTTCCCCGCCGATGTCGAGAGCTTCAAGCTGTTCGATGAGTGGCTGATCCCGGTGTGCCATCCCGATTACATGGCGCAAGCCCAGCCCGACCTTGCCGACCTACGCCAATGCGAGTTCCTGCACCCGTCGCCGGACCGTCGCGATTGGCGACGCTGGCTGGCGCGGATGGACGCACTGGATATCAGCATCGACCAGGGGCAGGTTTTCGATACCCTCGACCAGGGGATTTCGGCGGCCCAGCAAGGCCTGGGCATCTCGGTAGTGGACTTGGTGCTGGCCAGCTCCGACCTGTCGGCAGGGCGGCTAGTGACGCCGTTCAAGCACGCGGTGGCCACCGGTGACGGGTATTACATGACTTGGCTGAAATCCAGCCCCAAGGCCCGGCAGATGCACAAACTGCGTGATTTTCTGATCAGCCAGGTGCCGCCGTTGGCCTACAAGGACATCAACTATTTGTACGGTTGAGGGCTGCCGGGGAACACCCGCTCAAGCATGAAATCGATGAACACCCGCAGCTTGGGCGGCACCTGGCGCCCCGACGGCCACAACAGGTAGAAACTGCCACGCCGCTCCATGAAACTGTCGAGTACCGTCACCAGCGTGCCGGCGGCCAGTTCGCGGCGCACGCTGAAGTCTGGCAGGCAGGTGATGCCGCGGTGGTTGAGGGCGAAGCAGATGCGTGTCTCGACGTGGTTGCACACCATCGAAATGGGGATGTCATAGCCTTGGTCGGGGTGCTCCTGACGCAGCGGCCAGGTCTCCAGCTTGCCGTTGCTGGGGAAGCGGTAGTGCAGGCAGGTGTGTGCACTGAGGTCGCGGGGGTGGGTGGGTGTGCCGCGTTCGCGCAGGTACTCGGGCGATGCCACCAGGCGATGCTGGAAGTGGCCGAGGAACTTGGCATTGAGGCGCGAATCCACAGGTTGACCGCCGCGCATCACCACATCGAACCCTTCACCGACGATATCCACCATGCGGTCGGTAAACTCCAGGTCCAGTTCAACCTCAGGGTACAACGCCATGAAGTCGGCCAGCGCCGGCATGACCAGCCCTGTGACCTGGGGCAGGCTCACGCGTAGCCGGCCGCGCGGGGTTTCACTGGCCTGTGACAGGGCCTGCTCGGTGGCCTCGATCTCAGCCAGGATACGGCGGCTGCGTTCAAGAAACAGCGTGCCTTCGGCGGTCAACGTGATGCTGCGCGTGCTGCGGTGGAACAGGCGCACACCCAGGCGGCTTTCCAGCCGTGCCACGCGCTTGCCCACAGCCGAAGCGCTGATGCCCAACGACTGGCCTGCAGCCACGAAACTGCGGGTTTCGGCCACCCGGTTGAAGACTACGAAGCCGCTGAGGCTGTCCATTGCGCACTCCTGATTGCGGACATTAATGTCCGGGGTGAACGGCATTGTACCCATCTTTTTCCGCAATACCCCCGGCATGCACACTGCCGGCCTCGATCACCACTTCAAGGCACCCCGCAATGTCCCAGACTTCTTCCGCACCGCTACTGGGTGAAAGCGCCGAGCGCTTACCCTTGAGCGGCCTGCTGGCCCTGGCGATGACCGGCTTCATTGCCATCCTCAGCGAAACCCTGCCTGCCGGCCTGCTGGACCAGATCGCCGGCGGCATGGCGATCAGCCAGGCCATGGCCGGGCAGTGGGTCACGGCGTATGCATTGGGCTCGCTGCTGACGGCCATCCCGCTGGTGACCCTGACCCAAGGCTGGTATCGCCGCCGTGCACTGCTGCTGGCGATTGGTGGCTTCGTGCTGTTCAACGGGTTGACGGCCTTGTCGTCGTCCAATGCCCTTACCCTGGTGCTGCGCTTTTTCACCGGTGCCGCAGCCGGCCTGGCTTGGGGATTGATTGCCGGCCATGCCCGGCGCATGGTGCCGGTGGCCTTGCAGGGGCGGGCGATGGCGGTGGCCATGCTCGGCCAGCCGATAGCCTTGTCCCTCGGCTTGCCCATCGGTACCTGGCTAGGGGCACTGTTGGGGTGGCGGGCCACCTTTGTCGTGGTCACTGTGGTGGCGCTGCTGCTGGTCGTCTGGGTGTTGCGCGCCGTGCCGGACTACCCGGGGCAGGCCGCCGGCAAGCGACCGGCGGCGCTGCAGGTGTTGCGCACACCTGGCGTGGCGTTGGTGCTGTTGGTGATCATGACCTGGATCCTCGGCCACAACATTCTGTATACCTACATCGTGCCGTTGCTGGCGGCGGCGGGGATGGCCGCCGAAATCGGCCAGGTGTTGATGGTGTTCGGCTTGTCGGCGCTGGCGGGCATCGGCCTGGTCGGGCTGTTGGTCGATCGCCACCTGCGCACGCTGGTGCTGCTCAGTCTGGCCGGTTTTGCCGTGGCCACGCTGGTGCTGGGGCAGGCGTCCTCGTGGGCCCTGTACCTGAGCATCGCGCTGTGGGGTGTGACCTACGGCGGCGCGCCAACACTGTTGCAGACCGCCTGCGCAGATGCGGCGGGCGAGGGCGGTGACGTGGCGCAGTCGATGCTGGTGACGGTGTGGAACAGCGCCATCGCCTTGGGCGGGATTATCGGTGGGTTGCTGCTGACCGGGGCAGGTGTCGCCTGGTTTGGCCCCGTGGCGCTGGTGTTGATTGGCCTGGCGTGGCTGCTGGCCTGGGCAGGGCGCCGTGGTGGGTTCAAGGCCGGCTCCCGATAGTTTCCAGGCCTACGCGGTCGTTGAGCAGCCTTGTGCTGCGAAGAGGCCAGTACTGACCATGCAACTCTGCCAGGTTTACCGGCCTCTTCGCAGCACAAGGCTGCTCCTACAGAGGCCGGGTCGGATCTGAGGACAACGCAAGACATGGCAGCCCTGGATTGCCCTGCACAGGGTAGAATCGTCACTTACAGCACAACAGACGATCAGAGGTCCACGCGGTGGAATTGCAGCAGGGCTTTGTCCTGACCCGGCATTGGCATGACACACCCGAAGGCACGTGCGTGGAGTTCTGGCTGGCGACGGACCAAGGCCCGCGCCAGCTGCGCCTGGCGCCGCAAGTCTCGGTGGCGTTCATCGCGCAGGCGCAGGCCGAACATGCGCGCGTGCTGCTGGCCAACGAGCCGGGTGTCGAGCTTAAGCCCTTGCAACTGCGCGACTTCGATCAGCGCCCGGTGCTGGGCTTGTACTGCCGTCAGCATCGCCAGTTGATGCAACTGGAGCAACGCCTGCGCAACGCCGGCGTCGAGGTGTACGAAGCTGATATCCGCCCCCCCGAGCGCTACCTGATGGAGCGCTTCATCACGGCCTCGGTGCAGTTCACCGGCCTGCCAGACGCCCACGGCGTGCTCTGTGACGCCCAACTCAAGCCACTGCCAGACTACCGACCACCGCTGCGCCTGGTGTCGCTGGATATCGAAACCAGCGAGCGCGGCGCGCTGTACAGCATCGCCCTCGAAGGCTGCGGCCAGCGCCAGGTGTACATGCTCGGCCCGGCCAACGGCGACAGCAGCGCGGTGGACTTTGACCTGCAGTACTGCGACGACCCTGCCGCGCTGCTCGATTGCCTCAACCAATGGATGGCCCGGCACGACCCGGATGCGATCATCGGCTGGAACCTGGTGCAGTTCGACCTGCGCCTGTTGCACGAACATGCCAAGCACCTGCAGGTGCCTTTGGCCCTGGGCCGCAACGGCGCGCCCATGGCCTTGCGCGCTCACGCCAGCGGCGGCCACGTGTTCGCCGATGCTCCTGGGCGCTTGCTGATCGACGGCATCGAAGCCTTGCGTTCGGCAACCTGGAGCTTCCCGTCGTTCAGCCTGGAGAGCGTTGCCCAGACGCTGCTGGGGGAGGGCAAGGCGATCAGCACGCCATACCAGCGCATGGATGAAATCAACCGCATGTTCGCCGAGGACAAACCGTCGCTGGCGCGCTACAACCTCAAGGACTGCGAACTGGTCACGCGCATCTTCGCCCACACCCGGCTGCTCGAGTTCCTGCTCGAACGCGCCTCGGTCACCGGCTTGGCCGTGGACCGAAGCGGCGGTTCGGTGGCCGCGTTCTGCCATTTGTACATGCCGCAGATGCACCGTTTGGGCTTTGTCGCGCCCAACCTCGGCAGCCGCCCGGACGAAGCCAGCCCCGGCGGTTTTGTCATGGATTCGCGCCCTGGCCTCTACGATTCGGTGCTGGTGCTGGACTACAAGAGCCTGTACCCCTCGATCATCCGTACCTTTCTGATCGACCCAGTGGGCCTCGTCGAAGGCTTGCGTCAGCCCGACCCGCAGCACGCGGTCGAAGGTTTTCGCGGGGGGCGCTTTTCGCGCAGCCAGCACTGCCTGCCGGCCATTGTCGAGCGGGTATGGCAGGGCAGGGAGGCGGCCAAGCGCGCGGGCAACGCGCCGCTGTCGCAGGCCCTCAAAATCATCATGAATGCCTTCTACGGTGTGCTGGGTTCCAGTGGCTGCCGCTTCTTCGACCCGCGCCTGGCATCGTCGATCACCATGCGCGGGCACCAGATCATGCGCCAGACCCGCGAACTGATCGAAGCCCGCGGTTTCGATGTGATCTATGGCGATACCGACTCCACCTTCGTCTGGCTCAAAGGCGCCCATGACGAGGACGCTGCAGCGCGCATCGGCCGCGAGCTGGTGGCCGAGGTCAACCTCTGGTGGCGCCGGCACTTGAGTGATTCGATGGGCCTGGAAAGTGCCCTGGAGTTGCAGTTCGAAACCCATTACCGACGCTTTCTGATGCCGACCATCCGCGGTACCGAAGAAGGCAGCAAGAAGCGCTACGCGGGGCTGGTGCAGCGCGCCGACGGCAGCGAGGAGATGGTCTACAAAGGCCTGGAGTCGGTACGCACCGACTGGTCGCCGCTGGCCCGGGAATTTCAGCAGGCGCTTTACGGGCGGATCTTCCGTGGCCAACCGTACCGCGACTACGTGCGCCAGTACGTGCAGCAGACCTTGGCCGGCGAACTCGATGAGTTGATGGTGTACCGCAAGCGCTTGCGTCGTCCGCTGGCCGATTACCAGCGCAACGTGCCGCCGCATGTGCGCGCCGCGCGCCTGGCCGATGAGTACAACAGCCGCCTTGGCCGACCCCGGCAGTACCAGAACGGCGGCTGGATCAGCTACCTGATCACCACGGCCGGCCCTGAACCCTTGGAAAGCCTGCAGGCGCCCATCGATTACGAGCATTACCTGAGCCGCCAACTGCAACCGGTGGCCGACGCCATCCTGCCCTTTGTCGGGGATGATTTCGCGGCGTTGACCGGCCGCCAGCTACAGCTGTTCTGAGCACAGGCATTACCTATCTAGCGCCTCGACAAACCGCGGCTGCCTAGGCTGGCCTCTTTACCCACAAGAGGCTTTACGCATGGGCACTACACACTCGCCAGAGGATCAGGCTGGGGGCAATGCCGCCGTCCGCGTCGACACGCTGCAGCGCGACAGCGATGCGTTTCAGGATGGTTTCATCAGCAAGCGCCTGCCCCGTTGGTTGCGACAGGCGCCCATTGACCAACTGCCTGCGATCAGCCACGCCTTGGCCAAGAGCCTTGAAAGCCGTCAGCAACTGGGCGCGTTGCTGACGCGCATCGAAGGCATCGATGGCTTCGTCGCCTCCCGGCTGGAGAAGGCGCTCAGCGAGCGTTACGGGGTTACCTACAACCTGCACCGGTTGAAGTTTCTCGAAGGGCGCCGTGAACCGGTGATCAACGCCCAGCCGGTGGGGGCTCACCTCACAGAAGTGGTGTACGACGAAAAACCACTGCTTGAGGTGGCACTGCGCAACTTTACCGCCGAGCAGGCCAGCGCGGGTGGCCAGCCGGCGGGCAACCGGTTGCTGGTACCGCGCTCGGGCGCGCGCAAACCGCCCACCGCCATCGCCTTTGCTGCGCTGTGCCGCGAGCTCGACCTGGGGCAGGGCTACCAGCAGCATCTGGACAGCATTCTGAAACCGGCCAATAACGAAAAACGCATCGAGACGTTGCTGGTCGATGCCGTGCGCTACGCCATGCTGGTGGATGGCTACAAGGCCCGGCAAGACAATCTGCTGGATGCCAGCGAGCTGAAATTGCTGGTGGGCATGTGCCTCGAGGGCAAGCTGCTGCGCCTGGCAGGTGACCTGGTGGTGGCCAAGCAGCTGAAGCTGCTCGGGTATGCGCTTGAGCAGGTGGTGGTACTGGAAGTGATCGATCAAGGCCCTTTGTTCAACACCACGCGGCGTTTGCTGATGTATGTGCCGGGTGATCCGGTGGCACCCTGGAGTGCATTTGGCAGCCTCAGTGACCTCAACCGTGAACTGGGCCACCGCTTGCGCGTCAAGACGTATCAGCGATTCTTCAGCCGCTTCGTGCTCAGGCGCGACAGCCAGGCGTTCTTCGCCACGGTAACGCCCGTTTTTGATGACCTGCCGGCCTGGGCAAGTTATGACCTCGCCCCCCGTTTGCAGGCCTACCCGTCACCGCTGTTCAACAGCCTCGCACAGTCGCGTATCCGCCAGATCAAAGAGGATGCGGCAATGATCGCGGTGCCGGTGGCGCGGCTCGACCGCGGGGTCCAGCGTGCCCATGACGAGCGCCTGGCTGCCGAAGGCTGGCTGCTGCTGAACCTGGCGTCGTTTTTTGTCCCGGGCCTGGGCCTGGTCATGCTCGCGGTGACTGTCTGGGAGTTGCTGGGCGAGGTTTACCATGGCATCGAGGCCTTGCAGGCGGGTGATGCCCAGGAGGCACTCGACCATTTGACCCACGTCGCCACTGACCTTGCGGTGATTGCGGCGACGGTGGCGGGCGTTACGGTGGCGCGGCGGTTGTGGGCGCGTTCTGCCGTGGTCGATGCGATGCTGCCTGCACAGCTGGAGGACGGTAGCAGCAAGCTTTGGCAGCAGGACCTGGCACCTTACCGCAGCGTCGCGCCGGGGCCTGCGGCTACGCAGGATGCCTTGGGGATTCGGCGCCACGCCGGGCAGGCCTGGATCGAAATGGACGGCCACCACTACCCTGTGGTCGACCCCGGCAGCGAGGGCCAATGGCAGCTTCGCCCGCGCAGCGGCAATGGGCCTGCGCTGCGTCACAACGGTGCCGGCGCCTGGCGGGTCTGGAGCGAGCAACCTGCGCAATGGGATGACACCCACCGCATGTTCCGCCGCCTTGGCACGCCGTTGGACAGCATGACGGACGAGCAGATCGACCAGGTGCTGGGCTTTCATGACCTGGGTGCGGATGAGCTGCGGGCCCTGCATGTGTATGGGCGTGCGCCCGAGGCCGGCATGCTCGACAGCGCCGAGCGTTGCAGGATCGACCAACGGATCCGCCAGGTGATCAGCTGCTTGCGGGCGGGCGAGCCGGTCGAGGATGCCACCGTGTTGCAGCATGCCCAGCGCTTGCCGGGTGCAGCCGGTGCGTCGGACCCGCAGTTGGCCGAGCTCGCCTGGGCCCAGCGGCGCCTTTTATTGGGGCATGTGTATGACGCTGTGCAGGTCAGCGACAGCCCGGGCAGTGCCTTGCTGCGCAACGTGTTTTCGGGCTTGCACCCGCGGGCCGCGCAAGCGCTGCTGACGGCGGCCAATGGGGATGACCGACGGCGGTTGCTGCAGACTGGCCGCGTGCCATTGAACCTGGCCGAAGCGGCCAGGCGCGCTGTGGCGAACATTCGCAAGGTCAGGGTACTTGAAGCGTTGAGCCTGGATACCCCACAGAATGCCGACCTGGCGCGTATCGTACTGGGGCTGCTCAAGCATTTGCCTGGCACTGGCCAAGGCGTGCGTTGGCGTCTGTTCGAAGGCCATTTGGGTGGGCCGCTGCTGGCCTCGACCGAGGACGGCGCGCAGGCATTCGGCCTGCTGCACCACGCGGGCACGTTCCAATTGCTCGATGCTCAAGCGGTGCCGCAAGGCGATGCAGGCGAGTTGTTCGAGGTGATGGCAGCAGCCTATTCACCGCCCCAGCGCGAGTCGATGCAGGTAGGGGAACCCTTTGCCCATAACCTCAGGGTTGTGCTGGCGCGTGAAGCCCTGCATCGTCGTGCCGAGCTAGAAGGGTTACTGATTATGCAGCCGCGGGGAATGTTCCGCCCGCCCCAGCGCTTGGCCGATGGCCGTCTGGGCTACCCCTTGGGTGGCAGGAATTCTGGCGGCCCAGGGCGACCAGAGAGGGCGCTGGCGGCGTCGCTGCGTGACCTGTTCCCCTCGTTCACTGATGAGCAGGTGGCCACATGGAGCGAGAATGTGCGGCGTTCGGGGCGTCAGTTGGAAGCGGTATTGGCTGAGTTGCGCACAGAGTACAGGGTACTTCGCAATTGCTTGGAAGCGTGGGTCGGAGAGGCCGAAGGCGATATGAGAGAGGATCGGGCCTGCATGCGCACCACGCTGCTCGATTGCTGGCGGCGCACCACCGACGGAGGGCAAACGCACTTCGACACCGACCACAACTACCGCATGGTCTTGTACAACATGCGGCCTGGGGAGCTGCCAGAAATGCCGGCACAGGTCAGCTTTGATCATGTTTCCGATGTCTCACTGCTGCGCATGGAGCTGCAGGAAATTCCAGCGAGCTTCCTGCTCGCCTTCCCACGTGCACGGTTACTGGACCTGGGGGGGAATTTGCTGACCCGCTTGCCGCAGCCGTTGCTGCAGATGCAGCACTTGCGTCAGTTGACCCTGACCAATAACCAGATCGTGTTGAACACCAGCCAGGCCGCTACGTTGGCAAGTGCCACAAGCCTCGAGTACCTCGACCTGTCCCATAACCCACTGGGTCGCGCCTTCACCTTGAATGGGCTGACCGTTCTTCGCTGGCTGAACTTGCGCAATACGGGGCTGACGCAGTTTCCGCACGGCGTGGAGAGCCGCTCAAGCCTGGTGTACATGGACATGCGCGAGAACCGCCTGACGCGGATTCCAGAGTGGTTCTATCAACTGGCACCCGGCTTTCGGCGGCGCATCAGGTTGGCCGGTAACCCGTTTGAGAACGCCGAGCTGATTCGCCTGCAGGCGGCGCTGATGGGGCCGGCCATGCCGACGGACGAGGTGTTGCTTTACGAACAACTCGAGCGTGCCCGTGCCGTTTGGGGGGATGCTGTCGGGCCGCGTTATCGGGGCCTGCTGATGGCGGCTTGGGAGTCGGTAGACATAGGGGAGCCTGCCGATCGCTTCTTTCGCGTCCTGCAGCAGTTGCTGCAGTCCGCAGATTTTCATATCAATGCCGAAGCCCTCGCCCAGCGGGTACTGGCCGTGCTGCAGGCGATGGCCCGGGAGCCGGCCCTGCGCGAAGCCTTGATGGACATCGCCAATGACGAGTGGGGTTGCCAGGACGGCGCGACCTGGTGCCTCAGCAACCTTGAACTGAACGTGCTGGTGTGGCGTGCCCGGACGGATGATCCAGGCAATACCGAGCACGCCTTGCTTGCGTTGGGGCGGCGTTTGTGGCGCCTGGATGAGGTCGATCGGCTGGCTGTGCTGGACATCCTGAATCGCGGCGGCAACCCAGATGAAAGCGAAGTGGGGCTTGCCTATCGCCTCGGGTTGCGCGATCGCCTGAACTTGCCCATTGCAGTAGCCGACATGAGTTTTCGCCCCCTGGCAGGGGTCACTGAGGCGCACCTTGCACGGGCGCAAGCGCAAGTGCTCGAGGCAGAGACGCAGGAGGAAATCGCGCGTTCACTGGTGGACCGAACGTTCTGGCAGGGGCACCTGGAACGTGCCCACCCTGAACGCTTTGCGCAAGTGGACAGGCCGTTCCGGCGCCGCCTCGATCGCGTGCTCGACGATGAGGCGTTGACCGACGAGGCCAGGCAGGCTGAGTCGGATGCGATTCTTGCCGCGCAACGCGCTGCCCGGCGCGGGTTGATGCTCGACATGACACTGGCGGCATTGGAGGCCGGGCCTCCGGGCGCTAGCATCGACGTGTAACAACACCGCGTGTGCGGCGTAGCGCAGCCTTGCCAGCAGTGGCTTTGGGCTATGCTCAGTCAGGAGGCGGCCTTTTCGGCAAAGTCCGTCATCCTGATCTGACACATGGCTGGAAATTGTCAGTTACTTTTCCTTCGCCACGCAGCTTTTGAAGTGGTTTAGGCTCCAGGTCGGATTTTTCTCCGTGATCTGTAGTCATTGGTTTATCGAGACATTAAGGAGATGTGTATGCTCGTCCGGTCACTGACCCTCGCTACCTTGCTCGCCGTCACCGGCCCACTGTTCGCCGCCGACAGCGACGCTCCATTGGCCAAGGAGCTGGGCAAGGCACGGCCTCTGGTGATCATTGCTCCCAGTTCTGCCGACCCGACATTACGTGGGTTGAACAAAGCCTTGGAAGACCCGGAAATTCAGAAAGCCTTCAAGGAGCGCAGCCTGGTGCTGTACAGCGTTGCCAAGATGGTCGGCAAGCGCGAGGACAAGAACCTCGAGCAGCAGACCACCATGGCCCTGATCCGCGAACTCAAGCTTGGCGCGAGCGCGGGCACCAAGGTGATTCTGGTGGGCAAGGACGGCGAACGGCACATGCTCAAGGATGACGCCACGGGCGAGCCAATCGACCCGCAGGCCATCCTCAAGGCGGTCGATGAGCTTCCGGCGAGCGAGAAGGCCGTGACTGCGCCAGAGCCTGTCGCGGCGGCACCTGAAACCAAGGGCAAGGACAGCAAACCGGTCAAACCCGTCAAACCTGCCAAGCCCGCAGCGCCGCCCAAGCCGCTGGAAGACTGACAGCCTTCACCCGCCACTGGCCGCAGGGGCGGGTGCTCTGTATCACACTGTATCCTGCAGGCCTACAGACCGATTCATGTACAAAATGCCGATTTCGGCGATACAACCCCGACACACCCACCCGGCCTAATGGCTCCACTTTCCAACCACAGTGGAGCTACACCATGACTCATGCACGCAATACCCTCGGCCTGCTCGGCGCCGCCCTGATCGGCAGCATGGCCTTTGGCAGCAGCGCGTTCGCTGTCGAGCCGCTGTCCCAGGGGTATCAACTGGCGTCGGCCAAGGTGCCTGGCGAAGGCAAATGCGGTGAAGGCAAGTGCGGTGGCAGCGGCAAGGCCACCCAGGGTGAGGGCAAGTGCGGTGGCGACAAGAAGGCCAGCCATGGCGAAGGCAAGTGCGGTGAAGGTAAATGTGGCGGCGCTGGCAAGGCAGCAGAAGCCTCGTCCAGCGAAGTGACCGGTAAGTCCTGAGTTAAACCCTTGGAATGACACAACGCCCCTCCTGCTGGTCAGGCGGGGCGTTTTGCGTGTTGTGGAGACTGATCGATGACGACCACACCCTTGCTTGTCGGCCTTGGCCTGCGCCGTGGCCTGATGGCTGAATTGCTTACGCTGGAAGACGGTGCCGTGGATTTTCTAGAGTGTGCGCCAGAAAACTGGATTGGGGTCGGAGGCGCCTATGGCAAAGGCCTGGCGCAATTGACCGAACGGTTTGCGCTGGCCTGCCATGGGCTGTCCTTGTCCTTGGGCGGCAGCCTGCCGCTGGACCGGGGTTTGCTGGACCAGACCCGGCGCTTTCTCGATCGCCATCAGGTACGCCTGTACAGCGAACACCTGAGCTATTGCAGCGATGACGGTCACCTCTACGACCTGATGCCGATCCCCTTCACGCAAGAAGCTGTGCATCACGTCGCCGCCAGGATTCGTCAGGCCCAGGACCACTTGCAGCGGCGTATCGCCGTGGAAAACATCAGCTATTACGCCGCCCCGTACCAGGCGATGAGCGAGCTGGACTTCATTCGCGCCGTGCTCGACGAGGCCGACTGCGACCTGCTTCTGGACGTCAACAATGTGTTCGTCAACGCCTGCAACCATGGCTACGATGCGCAGGCCTTCCTTCAGGGGCTGCCGCCGGCACGCGTCGTCGCCATGCATGTGGCGGGTCATTACGACGAGGCCCCGGACCTCAAGGTGGATACCCATGGCGCACCCGTGAAGGAGGATGTCTGGTCGTTGTTCGCGATGGCCTGCAAGCATTTTGGCGCACAGCCGACAACGCTCGAGCGAGACTTCAACTACCCGCCCTTGGCCGAGCTGCTCGAAGAGACTGACCGCATTCGCACGGTGCAGCGGGAGGTGTCGCATGATCGAATTGTTGCGTGAACAGCAGTTCTCGCTGGCGCGGCATCTGCGAGATCCTCAGCGGCATGCCCCACCGCCTGGCATCGAGGCACGCCGGCTGAAGGTTTACCGTGAACTGTTCTATGGCGCCATGGAAGGCCTGCTGGCCGGCAGCTTTCCGGTGCTGCGGCAAACCTTGGGCGAGCCGCGCTGGCATGCCCGCGTGCGGGATTTTTATGCCAACTACCGCAGCCAGACACCCTTGTTCACCGAGATCGCCGAAGCGTTCATCGACTACCTCCAGGGCGTCGAACTGGATGCCCCGTGGCAGTTGGAACTCGCCCACTACGAGTGGATCGAGGCCCAGCTGTACCTCAGCGATGCCGAAGACCTGGCTCATGACCCACAGGGTGACCTGCTGCAGGGGGAGCCGCTGCTGTCGTGCACGGCCAGGGTATTGGCCTACCGTTGGCCAGTTGACCGTATCGGCCCGGATTATCAACCGCAGGAGGCACCTGAACCCACCTTGCTGCTGGTCTACCGCGACGCCGGGCTGCAGGTACGCTTCGCTCGCCTGGCACCCATGGCTTACCGCTTGCTCACAGAGGTGAGGGGTACTGGGCTGGCGCGTCTGCATGCATTGGGTGGGGATCAGGAGCAAGGCTTGGCACTGCTGGAGAGCCTGCGCGCGCAAGGCATTGTCATCGGTACAGCCTGAGACAAAAAACGGGCTCGGCGCCTACTGGCCCCGAGCCCGTTGCTATTTACGCGTCATGCCCTGGCTGCAAGCCGCGCGTTGAGCCAGTGGTCAAGGCTCAGGCGTCCGGCCCCCTTGAGCAGCAGTGGCAGCAGTGCCACCAGGTAGATCAGCGGCAACTTGAAGTTGCCGAAACCCTGGTCGGTGATGGCATAACCCTGAGCCAGCTCCGCCAGGCTCGACCACTGTGACGGCCAATGCACCGCAGCAATGGCCACCACAGTGATGACCATGAGCCCGGCCGAGGCCAGCCGTGTGCCCAGGCCAAGCAACAGCAGTAAAGGCAGCACCAGCTCGGCCCACATCGACAGTTGCCAGTTCAGCGCTGCTGGCAGTGCGCTGAACGGGAAGGGGAAGCTGGACTGCAGGTCGCCGAACCAGTTGGTGCCGTTGTATTTTTCCAGACCAGACTCGAAAAACTCCCAGGCCAGAAACAGCCGCAGCGGCACGTCGGCGCTCCAGCTTCCGATCCGGTCAATATGGTTGAAGGGGTGGGTAAATGCCGTCATGTTTGGACGTGTCATCGGTTTAACTCCTGGCGTGCCAATGTGTGGCCGGGAGTGTGGAGCGGTGGCGTATCCACAGTGTGTCGGCGGAGGCGACAGTGTGTATCGGACTGTAGCGATCGGTTGCGTAAGGCGGCATCGCTATCACGTGTAAGACCTGGAGGGGGACATGCCGGTGGCACTCACTTCAACTCGATCTGTGCACACAACCCGCCACCTTGGCGATTGCTCAGGGTCAAGCGCCCACCCATGGCCTGGGTCAGTTGCTGCGCGATCGCCAGCCCCAAGCCGGTGCCTCCGGTACTGCGGTTACGCGAGCTTTCTACCCGGTAAAAAGGCTTGAGCACTTCATTGAGCTCATCTTCCGGAATCCCCGGGCCGTCATCGAGTATCCGAATCCGGGTGCATCCTGGTCCACGGCTGACCTCCAGCTGTGCTTTACCCGCGAACTTCAAGGCGTTGTCCACCAGGTTGACCAACACCCTGCGCAGCGCATGCGGGCGGGTTTCCAGCAGGCCGTCGGCGTTGCCGTGGCGTTCGACCTGGGCGCCGCTGTCCTGGTAGTCGAATACCAGGCTGTCGAGGAAGGCATCCAGGTTGATTCGGCATGGGGCTTCGGTGTTGATGTCCATGCTGCGGGCATAGGCCACACCTTCGCGTACCAGGTGCTCCATGGCATCCAGGTCGTGCCACAGCTTGTCTTTCTCGACCCCCTCGTCCATCACTTCGACCCGCAGCTTCATGCGGGTGATGGGGGTTTGCAGGTCGTGGGAAATCGCCGCCAGCAACTGCATGCGCTCCTTGAGGTAGGCCGCGATGCGTGCCTGCAAGGCATTGAAGGCAACGGCGGCGTACTTCACCTCGCGCGGGCCGCTTTCGTCCAATTGCACACCGGGTTTGTCCGGGTCGAGGTTGTCCACGGCCTGCGACAGGCGGGTGAGCGGGCCGATGGCCAGGCACACTGCCAGCCAGGTGCACAGCAACAGCACGGCCAGCTGGATCAGCAAAACCACCGGCAGCCAGCGGGCGATCGGTACGGGGGTCGGGGTAACGTCGATGGTCAGGGGCGCGCCATCTGCCAGGTTCAAGTGCACCTGAAAATGCGCATTGGGGCCGGGGATCTCCTGGAAGGTCAGGCGAAAGTCGTCGCCAATGGCTTTGACGATCGACTCGGCGGCCATGGGCGGGTCGCTGGTCGGCATCGCCTGGCCATCCTGGCCCTGGTCAAGGTGGTAGCGGTAGGTACGCCGCTCCAGGCGCGGCAGCCAGGCGGTACGTTCGGCGGCGGGCAGGCGGTCGAGGATGGCGACCGAAGTGGCAACGTCCTGTTCCAGGTTGCTGAGCATCATCGAGCGGCTGCTGATGTAACGCTCGTAGGCTTGCAGGCCGAACGACAACCCATAGGCCAGTACCAGGCCGGTGAAGAAAATCAATGCCAGGCGCGAGGCCAGGGTGCGGGGCCATTTCATGAGGGCGACCCGAGCAATTGCACCGGCAGCGAGAACACGTAGCCTTCGCTGCGCACGGTCTTGATGCAGCTGGGTTCGCGGGCGTCATCACCCAGGCGCTGGCGCAGGCGGCTGACCAGCAGGTCGATGGAGCGGTCGAAGATGTCCGCCTCACGGCCCTGGGTGAGGTTGAGCAATTGTTCGCGGCTGAGCACCCGCTGCGGGTGGTCGAGAAATACCCGCAGCAGCCGGTACTCGGCGCCGCTCAGGGCCACCAGGGTGTCTTCACTGTCGAGCAGGTGCCGTGCGGTGGTGTCCAGGCGCCATTGGCCGAAGGCCAGCAGGCGGCTGCTTTCGCTGATGGTCAGGTTGGGCGGCAGCATGCGCGTGCGGCGTAGCACGGCGTTGATGCGGGCCAGCAGTTCGCGGGCGGAGAACGGCTTGGTCAGGTAGTCGTCGGCACCCATCTCCAGGCCGATGATGCGGTCGGTCTCGTCGTTGCGCGCAGTCAGCATCAGCACGGGCGTGTTGCGGTGTTTGCCGGCACGCAGTTCGCGGCACAGCAACAGGCCATCGTCGCCAGGCATCATGATGTCGAGGACGATCAGGTCGACGCTGTTGGCTTCGAGAAAGGCGCGCATTTGCCGGCCATCGGCAACGATGCTGGTCCGCAGGCCGTTCTTCTTCAGGTAGTTGCCGACCAGTTCGCGGATCTCGCGGTCGTCGTCGACGATCAGGATGTGATCGACGTGTTCCATGCGCAGCGTTCCTGTATGGGGTGGGGTTGGCGCAGTGTACCGAGCGTAATCGCGCTTGCCTGCGGGGTTTTGTATTGCAGTGTATCTGGCGTTTGCAGAGATACAGGAGGAAGCAGATCACAGGCTCGGGTGACACATACGGGATACCTGGCGGCCGTGTAATGGCTCTCGACCGGGGAGTAATCCTCCCCACCAAAGCGTTACACAGGAGAGTTGCCATGAACCTCAAAGCCTTCGCCAGCGTCAGCCTGTTTGCCGTGTTCAGTTTCGGCGCCATTGCCGCTCAGGCCGCCACCACCGCGGTGAACGATGCCAGTGTGATGCAGTACCGCTACGGTGATCATCTGGATGTGAAGAAAGTCCTGTCGGTGCAGGATGATCAGGGCAACACCTGCGGCCTGGTCAACACCCGCATGGACTACCTCGATTCCAAAGGTCAGCATCGGAGTGTGGAATACCGCTCGTACGCCACCGGCGGTTGCCATGAGAATTGATCGGCGCCTGATGTTGAAGGTGGGCGGCATTGCGCTGGCCCTGACAGGCCTGGGCCTGGCGGGCTATCTGCAGGCCCGCGACAGTTACGGCGCCATGCCGTCGCTGGCGGGTGCCAGCCAGTGGTTGAATTCGCCGCCACTGGATGCGCCGGCGCTCAAAGGCAAGGTGGTGCTGGTGGACTTCTGGACCTGGGACTGCATCAACTGCCAGCGCAGCCTGCCGCATGTGAATGACTGGGCACGGCGTTACGCCGACCAGGGGCTGGTGGTGGTGGGCGTGCACACGCCTGAGTATGACTACGAGCATGATGTCGCGACCTTGCGCGACAAGGTAGCTGCGCTGGGGATCGGGTACCCGGTGGCGGTGGACAACGATCACCGAGTGTGGAATGCCTGGGGCAACCAGTTCTGGCCGGCGCATTATTTTGTCGACCGCACAGGGCAAGTGCGCCACGTGCATTTTGGCGAAGGGGATTATGCGGGGCAGGAACAGGTGTTGAAGGCCTTGCTGGATGAAAAGGGTTGATGCGCCTGTGCCGGCCCTTTCGCGGGGCAAGCCCGCGAAAGGGCCGGTGCCGACTCAGCTAAAACTGGCAAAATGCGCCTGCATCCGCGCCGCATCGGCCTCGCGCCCACTGAACAGCTCGAACGCCTTGACCGCCTGGAACACGGCCATGTTGCTGCCATCCAGCGTGCGGCAACCCAATGCCCGCGCGGCGCGCAACAGTTCGGTTTCCAGCGGGAAGTAGATGATCTCCGCCACCCACAACCGTTCATGTAGCAGCTCCACCGGCAGCGGTGTCCCCGGCAGCTTGGCCATGCCCACGGGCGTGGTGTTGACCAGCCCGTCCGCCTCGGCCAATGCTGCGCGCAGGTCAGTGCCGAGCACCGCACGGCCGGCACCGAAATGCCCGTTGAGGTTGTCGACCAGCGCTTGTGCCCGCGGCGTGTCGACTTCGAACAGCACCAGCCGTTCGACCCCTTCGCCCAGCAGCGCATGGGCCACGGCCGAGCCGGCGCCACCAGCGCCCATTTGCACCACTTGCCGGCGTGCCACATCTGGCAGGCCGCGGCGCAGGCCTTCGGCGAAGCCCAGGCAGTCGGTATTGTGGCCGACCCGCTTGCCGTCCTTGAGCACCACGGTGTTCACCGCGCCGATCCCTCGGGCTTCATCCGACAGCTCGTCGAGCAGCGGCAGAATCGCCTGTTTGAACGGGTAGGTGATGTTGAGCCCGGTGAACCCGGTGTGCTGTGCGGCATCGAGCAGGCCGGGCAGGGCGCTGTCGTCTAGCTGCAATTGATCGGCATCGATCAGGCGATACAGGTAACGCAGGGATTGCGCGTCACCTTCATGCTCATGCAGCGCAGGGGTGCGCGACAGCTGGATGCCGCGGCCGATGAGGCCGGCGAGGATGGCCTGTTGGCTCATGCGGTCTGCTCCTGGAACATTTCCGCGAAGTGGCTCAGGGCCAGGCGGTAGCCATGGCTGCCCAGGCCGCAGATCACGCCGACGGCAATCGATGAGACGAACGACAGGTGGCGGAAAGGCTCGCGTTTGTGCACGTTGGACAGGTGCACCTCGATGACGGGCAGTTCACTGGCCACCAGGGCGTCGCGGATGGCCACGGAGGTGTGGGTCCAGGCGCCCGGGTTGATCAGGATGCCAGCACAGCGGCCACGGGCGGCATGGATCCAGTCGATCAGTTCGCCTTCGTGGTTGGTCTGGCGGAATTCAATTTCCAGGCCTTTGGCAAGGGCGCTGTCGGCGCAGCCTTGGGCGAGGTCAGCAAGGGTTTCATGGCCGTACTGAGTGGGCTCGCGGGTGCCCAGCATGTTCAGGTTAGGGCCGTTCAGCACAAGAATAAGGGGCTTCATGAAAGGCATCACTTTGTTGTTTTTGGATGCGCTTATCTTTGTACCACCTGGTTAGTTTCGTCAATTGCGTGAACGGGCTTAGACGGGAAAGTGGGCGATAACCGGACGTTTTGCGCCAATACCGATCCCTGCTGATTACAGCATTGTAATGTTCACGCCACCGCCCCGATAAGCACGCCGCCCTACAGTCCTCGCCAATGCTCGCCGACGAGGACCTGTTTCGTGCCCTGCACCCCTGCCATCCCCCGCAAGATCGCCTTGCTTTGCCTGTTACTGGCGGCCACTGGCAGTGCCCAGGCCAGTGGCAGCCTGAGCCTGCCCGAAGCGCTTAGCGCTGCCTTTGCGCAAAACCCGGAACTCGCTGCCGCGGGCCGTGAAATCGGCATTGCCGAAGGCGAGCGGCGCCAAGCGGGGTTGATACCTAACCCGCAGCTGTCCTGGGAAGTCGAGGACACCCGCCGCGAGACGCGCACCACCACGGTCACCCTAAGCCAGCCACTGGAGCTGGGCGGCAAGCGGGGAGCGCGCATCGCCGTGGCCGGTGCCGGCCAGACCATCGCCCAGCTTGACCTGGAACGCCAGCGCAATGGCTTGCGCGCCGATGTGGTGCAGGCCTTCCACGCGGCCCTGCGTGCGCAAACGGCGCTGGAGCTGGCGCAACAGTCCCAGGCACTGACGGAGCGCGGGCTGCGGGTGGTACAGGGGCGCGTCACGGCCGGCCAGTCTTCGCCGGTAGAGGCCACGCGAGCCCAGGTGCAACTGGCCCAGGCGCAGGCGCAAGTACGCCGCGCCGCCTCCCAGCGCAGTGTGGCTTATCAGGCTTTGGCGCGGTTGACGGGCAGCCCGGTGGCACGCTTCGACCGCCTGCTGGCCACTGATCTGTCGCCGGGTGCCGCGCCTGCGGCCGAGGCCTTGCTGGCCAGGGTCGAACAGACCGCCGAGTGGCGCTTGGCGGCGGCGCAGGTCGAGCGCGGCGAAGCGTCGTTGGGGTCTGAAAAGGCTCAGCGCATACCCGACCTCACCGTCAGCCTCGGCAGTCAATACAGCCGCGAGGACCGCGAGCGAGTCAACGTGGTCGGGCTGTCGATGCCGCTGCCGTTGTTCGACCGTAACCAAGGCAACGTGCTGGTGGCTGCGCGACGTGCCGACCAGGCCCGTGACTTGCGCAATGCCGTTGAGTTGCGCTTGCGCAGCGAGACCCGCAGCGCCCTCAGCCAATGGGCCACGGCCATGCAGGAAGTGCAGGCCTACGACCGCACCATCCTGCCCTCGGCGCAGCAAGCGGTAGACACCGCCACCCGCGGCTTCGAGATGGGCAAGTTCGCCTTCCTCGATGTGCTCGATGCCCAGCGCACGCTGATCGAGGCGCGGGGCTTGTATCTGCAAGCCCTGGCCTCGGCGACTGATGCGCGGGCCCA